>PLLI01000103.1 GCA_003140915.1 Candidatus Omnitrophota bacterium | reverse complement strand
TTCTTCCTTCTCGATGCCGCGCGAGAGCTCTTTAAAATCGAGCGCCTTGAACGTAGGATAGTACTGGCTCATGACGCTGAGATAAGCGTTTTGCGATACATTAGCTTTGATGAACTCAAGCGTCTCTCCCATCCCGGATATATCGTGCGGCAGGGCAAGAAGCCTTATTATGAGGCCGCGTTTTGCTATACCTTCGGCGTCCAGGACCAGGTCGCCGGCCTGGGCCTGCATCTCTTTTATTGCCGGCCTGTTATATTCAACGTAATCCGGGACATCCGAATACTTTGCCGCCATCTCGTTCTTCGAATACCGCATGTCGGGCATGTATATATCGACGATCCCCGCAAGCGCCCTTAAGGTTTCGAGGCGTTCGTACCCGCCGGTATTGTAAACGATAGGGATGTTCAAGCCTTTATCAAAGGCCAGTTCCAGGGCGAAAACTATCTGGGGGGTGAAGTGGGTCGGGCTCACGAGATTTATGTTGTGGCATCCGGCCTTTTGCAGAGAGAGCATTATTTCTGCGAGTTTTTCTATCGATACTTCACTGCCTTTGTCGAGCTGGCTGAAAGAATAGTTCTGGCAGTAGACGCATTTCATGTTGCAGTGGGAGAAGAATATGGTGCCCGAACCGCGCTTGCCGGAGATAGGCGGCTCTTCGCCTCTATGGGCCATGTAACTGTATATTACAGGGTTATAGGGGGCCCTGCAGTAGCCGAGATGGCCCAGGGTCCTATCTACGCGGCATTTGCGGGGGCATATATCGCACTTTTTCAGGGAATCTTTTAGGATCGCACTTCCATTATGCAGGGCCGTAGATTTGGTCATCTAAGCCGGATCGGACCGGTGGGTTACGTTCTTATCGATAAAGTCCGCGATAGCGCGCTCTTTTTCTGCTGTCAGATGCGAAAAAGAAATGCCCATTCCAGGATAAGCATGAGACTGCAGTTCTTTATCGGCAAGCCAGGATACCCGGCCGGTCGCCTCAAGGTTGACGCTCGAATCGGGCATGTTGAAATGGAGGTCCAAAATAGTTCCTATCGGCAGGGTATGTTTGGTGTAAACATAGAGGCCGGCGGCGCTTATGTTCAATACATTGCCTTCGAATACTTTCGGGTTTTTGTGGTCGCTCAGCATCTTGTACATTACGTTAAGGTGTATGTCGAGCCTTGGGAATCTTCGCCGCAGATGCAACGCCTGGATCTCGCTCTCCGTGAAGCTCCTGATCGCTGTCTCCTCGTCCGTATATAATTCAAAGACGGAATCGAGCTTTACGACCTTAAGCATCTCCACTACGGAAAGCGGCACGTTCAGCAATTTCAGTTTTCCTTTATGGTTGACGATATTCTTGTATGCGATGGCCAGTATCGAAAGCCCGTTATAATCGACGATATCCACGTTCTCGAAATTGAATATGATATTGATCTTGCCCGAATTGACCAGCCATCCGACCATTTCGATGAGCTCGGACGAGTTGATATCGATCCGGCCGTCTATGTCGAGTATGTTTATATTATCCTGTTCCCTGATCCTTATGGACATATCAACCTATCTTATTGACGGAAGAAAAAAGTGCTGATGCCCTTGCCCATCCTGTTGACGTCCTTGCCCACGCCGGAGACCGTCTCTCCGCAACCGGACAACGTCATAACGATTACGACCATCAATAAAGCCAATATCGCATTTTTCATAGCGCCTTTCCATAAGGAAAAAGCCATATCTTTTCTGGAAAATATGGCTCCCCCGTTAAAAAAATACACTTTTTGTATATTATTTTGGCTCTTCCTTGTTCGCATTGGCCGGAATAGCGATAGTGCCCTCTACCGCCTTCTTCGTTGTTTCGACCGTCCCTACCACAGGCTCGGTCACCAGATCCTTGGTCTTCGCCACGTCTCCGCTCGTCACTTGGCCAACCGTCTTCACTTCATTGGTGACAACACTCGTTGCGCCTTTTGCGGTATCGGCGATCACACCGGCCGACTCGTTTACCACGTTAGCGGGATAATTGAATAATTTTTGCCAGAAACTCTTCACTTTTTCACCGAAGGTCTGTTTATCCGAAGCATAAGAAAGGCCGCTCAGTATGAAACATAAGGCCAATATAACGCATGCAATCGCTATAAATTTCTTTGCCATCTTTCTCCATTCGTCGTTATTCATTTATAATACAATACACATCTTGGATTATCAAGTAAAATCATTTCAGCAGCTGCCCGACCAGTCTATTTATCGTCTTTCCGTCGGCCTTGCCCTTCGCTTTCTCCATGACGGCCTTCATGACCTTGCCGGTATCGGACTTGGTAACGGCCCCTGTTTCGGCTACGGCTGTTTTGACAATGGCCATGAGCTCTTCTTCCGTAAGCTGTTTGGGCAGGTATTCTTCGAGTATCTTCAGTTCGGCCTTCTCCTTATTTACAAGATCCTGCCTTCCGCCCTTATCGAACTGTTCTATCGATTCACGGTGCTGCTTGACATGCCTCTGCAGTATCTGGATAACCCCGTCATCATCCAGGATCTTTATATTCTTCTCTATCTGCAGAGTCTTGACGGGAGATAAGACCATCCTCAAGACGGACACCTTGAGAGCGTTTCCTTCTTTTAAGGCGCGTTTGACGTCATCATCAAGTCTTTCGCATAGGCTCATAATAAACACTTCCCCTTCTACCATCTCATGAATGATATTTTTGTCAGGCGGGTTATTGTCCTTCTTTAGGATGATTTAACGACTTTTGTCGCTTGATCGCCCTTTGGCCCCTGCACGATCTCGAACTGCACCTTATCGCCTTCTTTAAGGGATTTATATCCTTCTCCTTCAATAGCCGAGTGGTGGACAAATACGTCCTTACCTGTATCCGCTATGATGAAACCAAACCCCTTCTTGTCATTGAACCACTTTACCGTTCCCTGCGCCATTTAAATATTCACCCCCTCCGACAAATTTTGGGTCTGAACAAAAAAAGCCACCTGAAGCTCAAGCGCTCCAAATGGCATTATATATACAAAAAAATTCTCGTCACTAAATAACTCATTGAAATGGTCTTATAAATATAGCATAATAACACCGTCTTGTCAAGGCCGCCGCTTTAAAAGCATCTTTTTTATGGGATTCAGATAATCGATTATCAGTACGCCGGCCAGATGATCCAGTTCATGCTGGAGGGCCCTCGCTAAAAGGCCATCGGCGTGCAGTTGCCGGGCATTACCGGTTTCATCCAGAAAATTAACGGTTACCGACTTAGCTCTCCTGACCTTTACGCATATGTCCGGTACGCTTAGGCAGCCTTCTTCGAGTATTTCCGCGCCCGCCTTCTTTATCATCACAGGGTTTATGAGGCTGATCAAACCATTGCCTATATCTATTACCGCAAGCTGCTTATCTATGCCTACCTGCAAGGCTGCTAATCCCACACCCTGGGACAGGTACATCACCTTGGCCATCTCCGCGAGGATCTCTTTTTCCTGGTGCGTAACCCTGAGGATCTTCGAAGCTTTTTTTCGCAGGATAGGATCGGGGAATATTTTTAACGTTAGCTCTTGCATATCAATTACTTAAGCGGCCTGTTATCCGAATCGACTCGTACGACCTTCATCTTCAGATGCCGGGCTTTTTTGTCTTCAATAAGGCAGTTGGAAAGTATTATGATCAGGTCGCCCGTCTTTCCCATATGCGCTGCCGCACCGTAGAGGCCTATATTACCTGAACCCGCAGTCTCCTCTATCGCATATGTCTCAAAGCGCGAACCGTTATTGATATTGACTACCTGGACTATCTCTCCGGAACAGATATCGGCCTTCGCGAGCAATCTCTTGTCGATACCGATAGACCCTTCGTAATGAAGATCGCACTTGGTTATCCTCGCCCGGTGTATTTTCGATTTGCACATGATCCGCAGCATATGAATCACCTCACTCGCCTATTTCCGTAAGATTATCTCCGTCAAAATATAGCTTCTTNNCATCTACCGGTATGGAACTGTATTGCGCACGATATATCCAAACCTCTCTTGCCCCCTGCCACTTTTCTTTGTTCTCGACCATCTTTATCTGGCTGGGCTTACCCCAGATCGACTCTACCTGTTCTTTTGTCATCCCAATCTTTATAGATTCGGTTCCCAGAGGATGTTTGACGACGTCTTCCGGATTAGGTATAATTATGGCGGAACAGCCTCCGAAGAATAGAGCGGAGGCCAATAACATTGTCAAAGACTCAACTTTTATTCTTCGCATTTTTCACGTCCTCCGGTAAATTATAAATAAGATCACAGAGGAATTTCGAAAACGTATTTTTGTTATCCTCTTCTATCCCGAGTATTTCAGTCCCGACGTCGAACGGTGCGTTATCCTCCAAAGAGAGTTTCTTCTTCCACATTATTTTACCGTTTACATGGACAGGATTCGCGACCTCAGGGATATCGAGCCTCAGCTCCAGGGTATCGCCCTCCTTGAGCCCTTTATCGGAAGTCTGAAACCTCAGACCCTCTGCCGATATATCCTTTGCCGTGACATTATGGACTTTATCGCTTTCGCTTATAGTATATGTTACGGCGATAGGTTTACGGAGACGGATAAAACTTCTTCTTTCCACGAGTTTCTCCCTTATTTTTGTCATAATAACTCCTTATTATTTCAAAATATAACACACAACGCTTCTATGGTCAACGAAAATGAAGCTACGGCGATTCGGTATCGGGCTTGGCGGCTATAACAGTATTTAAGTTGAGCCAATCCCTTATGTTTGCCAGTGCCTCTTTATCGACGTCGTAGCGCGCCCTGTATAAGCCGTCATTGGTTAATTTGCCGAAAAAATGGCCCAGGTAGCCGAAATAGACTATAGCATGCTTCATCTTGCCGTATTCGGACAAGACCTTATCCAGCCTGGCCGCGTATTCGACGGGGACTTCCGCATCGTTTTTGCCGTGCAAGATCAATATCGGCGCCGAAACTCGCGTTATTATTTCTGCCGGTTTAAGCGCGTCCTCATCTCTTACTCTCTTGAGATAGCATCGCTTACCCAGTATATATCTCCAGTCGCGTTTTGTCTTGTCGGCCCTCTCTTTGGTTTCACGTAAGGACTTTATCGCCAGTGAGAGATATTCATCGTCCCATTTTTCTTTGGCTGCCTTATCCCGCAGAAAAAGTTCTTTGTCCTGCAGGCTCGGGTCTATCAAGGCAGCCATCAGGATAAGGCCTTTGACATCAGGAAACTCGGCAGCCAGCTTCAGGGCATTGAGCGCCCCTTCGGAATGAGCTATGACCGATATCCTGTTTGCATTCACGTTCTTTTGAGATTTCAGAAAATTGAGAGCCGCGGAGATATCGTCGAATTCGTCATCCTGGGCTGCCGACAATGAATCGCCGCCGCTCGACCCGATGCCTCTCTTATCGAATCTCAGCACGCAGTAACCGTACTTCGGAAGATAGGTTGCGATGGATTCAAATAGGCCCTGGTAATTACGGTCCTGGGGGCCCGCGCCCCAAATAAGCAAGACTGCGGGATATCCCTCTTGAGGCGGTGTCTCGCTGATAGGCGCGGTAAATGTGCCGGACAATTGCTTATTTTTATTGTTAAAGGTCACGTCCTTAGAAGTATATCCTTCGGCTGTTACGGGCCGTTGGCTTGGGACGACCTCCTTAGGTTCAAAACTTCTTGTTATCTTAAGGCCGATGGAAGGGATATCTATCATCATCAGGCTTCGATCGGATTTTGCCACCCAGATACTCCCTGGGGGCAGCCCTTTTATTTTCAACAGCATGTTCTCTGTCTTGATCTTTCTGCGGCTTATCTTCAGATACTCGTCCTTTATGGAAGTCAGCGTCACGAACCTCTTGATCGGGGGGATGCGATTGTCGGGAAGGTATACGAGAGAGTTAAATCCCTGGGCCCTTCCGCTCTTAAAATCGTAATTCTCTATCATTGGCAGATAAGTGACCGGAGAGTCTTCTTCAAAGACGAATGTGCTTTTCCTTATGGGTATATTGCTGAGATAACCGAAGGCAGACATCAATCTCGATAGGAACGAGACGGAGCCGCCTTTGTTTTCGGCATAGAAGAGATACGAACCGCCGTTCGCAAAGAGTTCCTTCTGATAGTCTTCAAGATTATATTTTCTATCCAGATCGAGCCGTTCGCGTTTTTCGGTAAAAAGTTCCAGGAAAGGTGTTTGCGACACAGCCTTGTATACCAGCTTCTCTTCGGTTATGAATTTATCGATCTTGACGCCGCCGGCATATTGTCCGTCGATAGTAATGGTGTAATAAAAAGTCTTGTGGTTGTGCTTGTCAAGGTAGACGAAGGAGACGAGAAATAAAAATACGCTGAGAATAAATATCAAGAGGACTGTTATATAGATCTTTTTCATCCGGCCCTCAGGTCTCCTTTAGATGGTCTTCTTCTGTCCGTTACATATCTGCCGTATCGATCGGAATATGTTCAAGTATTCCCCGCTCTTATAATCGGGATACGTCCACGGCCACGAATTGAAATCGTTATCTTTATAAAATAGAGTGCATTCGGCAAATATGCCTTTGTCGAGATATATCCTGTGGGAATAATCTTTCGTAGAAAATAGCACAAGCTTGGATAGATCGAGATAACCGGGATCGATGTTGACCGTCCTTTTCCCGTTTTTCGATAAACGTTTCTCGAGCCGGTTTGTCTTGATCTTGACGGTGCATATATTCTTTGGATCGAGCAGGCGTTCAAAACTCAAAAATTTTCTTTTTAGCCCGGCGCCCATCTCATCGGTATAATATGCGGTATGCGTGAAGTCCAGCAGCTCGCTTTCAAAATCTACCCTGCCGAACATCTTTACGAGGCCATCTTTTGCGGCTGAATATTTTTTTGTATCGTTAAAGAGTAGCCCTGCGATGAGCTTTACTTTTTTGGGACGCCTGGGAATGCCCATTCATCTTCCCTTGCTTTCCAGGCCAGGAGCGAGCAGGCGGACGTAGTCGAAAAGGTGTTTACCGGAAGGATCTTTTATTGAAGAAAATTTTACGCCTGAATAAAAGAACCGCTTACCGGACTCCTCGTTTATGTCTGAAGCATCCTCGGTCCAGACCACCTCGCCGATCACCTCGACCATATGGCCCGGATTGGGAAGTGCTATCTTTAAGGCGAGAAGAACACCCGATGAAAGTTTTTCATCCAGGATCAGTTTAACCCCGCCCTTTGAAATATCCATCGTCTTTCCGTTATAATTTTTTGAGTCCTGCCTCTTCATGACCGAATATTTTACTTCTAAGGATTGGGCAAAGCGCGGATACTGTCTCCGGTCATTTTGGCCCAAGTATTCTTTCACCTTTGCGCGCCGGAGCCTGTTCTTCACGGAAAAACCTTCATTCCTGAATACCATAAGAATTATTATTGCGAGAAGAAGTATAAATAACAGCTCTGCCGCTATCAGCACGCCTATTCCCCTTTTTTCTTGTCTGAAATATAATTCTGTATTATCTCTCTGGACTTCGCCGAAAGGTTGTCGAAGAAGATGGCTGCGTCGTAGTGCTTGATCACGCCGTCGATTATCACAGGGTGTTCCCTCACGATAACGCCGTCGACGTCCAGTTCCCTGGTGGCCTTGTCGGCCTTAACCGCCTCCGGGACCATCAGCTTTATCCTGACCCTGGACATGAGAGGGATCTCCCTGTCTATCTTGCAATATATGCCGGAAGCGCTTATATCCAAGGTATGTGTAACGGTGTCAAAATCCCCCGAGTTCAACTTTAAGGCCAGGCCCTCGTCATGTACCCTGGGAAACGACCTTCTTTCTGTTGCAACCATTTTTATCCTCCGATAGTGGAGCCTCCTCGGCCTGAAGGCCAAGGCTCCCTCCCCCCTTGAAAAGCCATCCCCTCCATCCCCGGGTTGAAACCCGGGGATTTGTATGGGGGATTAAGTTAACCGGGTGGCCATGAAAACTTACGGCCGCCCAAAAGATGAAGATGCAGATGAAAGACGGCCTGCCCCGCGTCCTTATTGCAATTCATCACTATCCTGTATCCCGACTCCTTGACGCCCTTTTTGGCCGCGATATCTTTCGCTGCCAGGACAAGACGCCCCACTATTTCAGCGTGCTCCGGAGTCAGGTCCGAAACCTTATCAATATGCTCTTTGGGAATTATCAATATGTGGACAGGCGCCTGCGGGTTTACATCCTCAAATGCCAGTACCTGGGAATCCTCAAAGACGATCTTCGACTGGATATCCTTCTTCGCTATCCTGCAAAATAGACAGTCCTGCTTCCCCATATTTGGCCGTTATTTTACCATCTTCAAGGCAGGGTTTCAAGCTTATTGTTCGAGTGAGCTATTATCTCACTCTGGCGAGTCGAGAACTTCTCGACTCGCGGCTTCGTCCCGCCCTTTCTGAAGAAAGGGCGGGGCTTCGCCGCTCGCTCGAACAATACAGTAGAATTTTTACCTTGCTGAGAAACCGTAGTGGCCGATGCGCTTGCCGAGAGACCAGTACTCGCCCTGGTTGAAGACTATCGGGGAGGCCTTGGCATAGTCTATGCCGTCTTTCGGGACGAGTATATTATTATCGACGTGGATGAGTTGGACCTCGCCTATGAACATGTCATGGGCGCCGAGAGAGATTATATTTTTAAGCGCGCATTCAATATTGACGGGGCATTCCTTTATCATCGGCGACAGGACCTTGCTTGACGGCTCGGCCGTGAACGAGCACGCCTTGAACTTATCGATATCCCTGCCGGAGCGTATGCCGCAAAGGTCCACCTCTTTTAACATCGTGCCGGTGGGAATATTGATCACAAAATCGCCGGTCTCTTTGATCAGGCGGTGGGAGTGCCTCGAGGGCCTTATCGAAACGCTCAACATGGCGGGAGCGGAACATACGACGCCGCACCAGGCGATCGTTATGATATTTGCGGCTTGCGTTACCTTGTCGATAGAGCTGACAAGGACAACGGGGACCGGGAAAAGCCCTTCCTTGGGTGGAAAATCGGTCTTGGGCATAGTATCATTAAAGCGGTTATTATTGCTGCGGGGCGGTTTCTGCCGCGGGCGCCTTCGCTTTTTTGGAAGCCGTCTGCCAGCACCTCTTCGAACAATAATATTTTCCGTTACGATAATACCAGCGTTTATTTTTAATAGACTTGTTGCAGGACGCGCAATTTGCCGGCTTCTCGACCTTTGGCTCTGCCTTCTTCGCTTCAGCCGGCTTTGGCGCAGGTGCCGCCTCCGCCTTGACATCAGTCTTCGGCTCGGCGCCCGGAGCAGCCTGTTCTACAGGCTTTTGCGCCGCATCGACCGCCGGTTTCTGCACTTCCTCTTTCTTCTCTTCTGCCATATCCCCTCTTAAGTATTATATCCTATTTTTTATCGAGCAGTTTCAGCCACTGCATGTATATATATTCCAGTAATCTTCCCTTGTCCGAGCTGTCTATCGATTTAAACCTGACGCCGGTCTCGTACGTGCTCGTGCCGACCGGACCCTTTTGCCAGGCTACCTCGCATGAGGCGAAAATGGGGACGTTGTCGCCGGGGACATCCATAGTCAGATTTATTTCCGCGCCCTCTTTCAGCTTCTTATCCGATATGATAAGAGCGCCTTCCTTCGACAGGTTCTTAACCTTGCAGGAGGCCTTCGACTTATCGCTCATAATATCGCAAAGGGCGTTCATCGCAGTTTCAAATCTTAAAAACCTTCTTCTTTCGGTCACGATTACCTCGCGTTATTTTATGAAAAAAATAAGGGGATAAAAATTTTCTTTTCATCCCCTTATTTTTTATCCTAAAGGATAACTTTATTTACCTTTAGCAAACACAAATTCTGGCTCTAGAACCGGTGTATAGCCTTCCGGTATCGGGAACGGGAAAGTCACTGTCTCATAAACGCCAGCGCCTGTCCTGACTATTGTCATCCCAACGCCTTTCGCTAATCCGATTGTAATGCCAGAGAGAGGATTATCTTCTACACTGGTGTCGTATATGTTCTTAGGAAGTTCAATCCACCCTGTGACTATATTGGCAACTCCTCTGTAGAGCTTCTTGCCCATATCCTGAGCATAGCTCGCAGTTGCTATATTGACGATCATTAATACAGCAACACATATAATAATACCCTTTAGTAAATTCTTCATTTTCTTAAGTCACCCCCTCTCATTGTTAATTTGATGAAAGTATAACACAAAAAGTCAGTTTTGTCAAGGTTAGGCGAAAAAACTGATTACTTTTTACGTTTTTCCAGTATCTCTTCGACAATCTCCGAGACCTTTTCCCTGTCCTCCGGCCGGATGTCAATAAACTCTATCCCTGTATCATAGAGTACGTTGCTCTTTTTTGCGGCGGACTTCTTGACTACCCACACTACCGTGCCGCCGCATTTGATCGGAGGCCTGTTTTCATCCAAAAATAGCTCTACGTCCACCCCCTGAAAAAGCCCGAGATCCTCTTTGATAAGCACGCATATGCCGCCGGCGCCTATATTCTCTGTCTGGGTGGAGATAGTCTTGGCGTTCAGCCTCTTCGTTATACCGATCAGGCATTTATAGTTTGCCCTGGGGAACTTTCTTCTGTTTATTCCATCCCACATAGTGCTCTCCTGTTTAGTGAAAGTAATTATACATCACTCTTATCGAAAAAGCAAGAAAAACATTTGCAACTGCCGCAAATAGAGTGTATAATTTCAGTAAAGAAAAAGAAAAGTGCGCCTATGTACAGAGAATTTTTCGGACTAAAAGAAAAGCCGTTCAACGTTACCAGCGATCCGAACTTTCTTTTCTTCAGCCGTATCCATAAGGAAGCGTTCTCTCATATATTGTACGGCATAAAGGAGAGGAAAGGCTTCCTGGAGATAACCGGCGAAGTCGGCGCCGGCAAAACGACCCTCTGCAGGGCGATCCTCAATCAATTCGATTCAAATACGAAGACCGCTTTCATCTTCAATTCGAACCTCCCCCATCTTCAGCTTTTACAATGCATACTGGAAGACTTCGGGCTCGTCGTTACGCAGAAGAACAAGGCCGCCATGCTCCGGCAGTTGAATGGCTTCCTGCTTGAAGAGCTGACCAAGAGGAACAATGTCGTGCTGGTGATCGATGAGGCGCAGAACCTGGAGCCCTCCACTCTTGAAGAGATACGGATGCTGTCAAACCTGGAGACCGACAACGAAAAATTGCTGCAGATAATGCTGGTCGGGCAGCCCGAGTTAAAAGATAAGATAAATTCGCCGCGCCTGAGGCAGTTGAAACAACGCATCGCAGTGAGGTTCCATATATCGGCGCTCCAAAAAGACGAAGTGGAAAGGTATATATATCACCGGCTGACCGTCGCCGGATCCAAGGGCGACATATATTTTACCGAGGATGCTATAGATTTCATTTTTAAATTTTCGGGCGGCATCCCCCGCGTCATAAATATGCTGTGCGATAAGGCCCTCCTTGCGGCATATGTCATGGAGACTAAAAATATAACGCTGCAGAATGTCGAAGGCAGCGCCGCAGAGATGGAAGGCGTAGTGCTATGAGCCCCGCACCTTCTTATATTACGTTTAAATCAGGTATCGGATATAATATACGAAAAATGTTTTATAAAGAAAAAAGAGAAGGTGCGGGGTGAGCATAATACAGGAGGCCCTCAGGAAGGCCCAGAAGACGCCCGTTGTCCGCAATGCGGCCATCCCCGCACAAAGGGCCTTGCCTAAAATGGGGAATATCCGCGTTCCTATCGAGAAGCCTAAAATGAAAAATGATATGCGGCTCGCGCTTTACGCACTGCTCTTTTTAGCCGTCTTTTCATTCTTCGCAGTAAAATATTTTTCTTTGACCCCGCGAAGACCGGCCGTAACGCCGCCCGTGCACCTAAAGAATAAACCTGTCCCGGTTCGGGCAGCGCAACCTGATGTCCTGCCGCCGATCGTCGAAAAACAACCTGTGGTTGTGAAAGCGCCTAGTATTAAATTGCAACCCATTATTCCGCAACAACCTGCCATTCAGCAGGAAGATTTCAAGCTATCGGGTATCATGCATCTGGAGGATGGGCTGAGGGCGATAATTAATAATTTGACGGTCGTGGAGGGCGATGAAGTAAGCGGCGCGACTGTTGCGTCCATAACCGAGCATAGCGTTATATTGAAAAAGGGCGGCTCGGAAATAACTTTGCGCCTTTAAAGAGATAATTCCAATTTGTGTATCTTAAACCCGCCGACCTCGAGTGATTCGGTCTCTTTAAAACCTTTTTTTATGCACAGGCGCATGGCGTCGGCCATCCTGTCCGTGCACCTGAAATACATCTTCCTGTAACCTTTATCCCGGCAAAAAACGATCGCCTTATCGAGGAGGCCCGAGCCGTATCCTTTCCTTCTGTGTTTCAGATCGACGAAGAAGCGCCTGAGGAGCGCCTCGGCCTGGGTCTCTTCCTTCACCCCTACGGTGGCTACGATCCCGCCGCCTTCTTCGATAACAAAAAACGAATCGCGTTTTCCGCCGTATGTTTCGCTCAACTTATAAAGGTCGCTGTCTGAATATGCCGATTTATCGAACGGATACTCTTTGGAAAGGATATTCAGTATCAGATTCCTAACGCCCTCCGCGTCCTCTTTTTTGAAAACTCTCAGAGTATTGTTCATAACGTCTCCTTTTTGCTCAAAATCTTGACCTTATACGAGATGCTGCGTGATCACTTCTTTGATCACGCGTTTCGGCACATCTTCTACTATCTTGACCCTGCCGATCCCTACGGGCAGGACGAACCTGTTCTTTCCGCGGATAAATTTTTTATCATGGCCGAGTGAATCGTATAATTTCGAAAAATTTAAGCCTTTTACCCGGACCGGCAGCCCGCACCTTTTGATCATCGAGACTATCCTCAGGCCGTCTTTCCTGCGCAGCATCTTTAATCTAACGGCCATTTCAGCCGAGATCGCCATCCCGACAGCGACGGACTCTCCGTGATCATACCTGCCGGAATACGCGGAGGCCGCCTCGACGGCATGGCCCGCGGTATGGCCGTAATTCAATATTGCCCTCAGGCCCTTATTGTCAAATTCATCTTTTGCAACTACGCCAGCCTTTATCTCACTCGACCGGGATATGATATGTTCCAGCGCCTTCTCGTCGCCATTGAGTATCCTGGGATAATTCTTTTCGAGGTATTCGAAGAGCTTTTTGTCTTTAATTACGCCGTATTTTATTATCTCCGCCATCGCGCTCTTTAGCTGGCGCCTGGGAAGGGATTTCAGGAGCGAGACGTCGGATATCACTATCCGCGGCTGGTAAAAAGCGCCTGCCAGATTCTTCGCGACAGGCAGGTCTATCGCGGTCTTGCCGCCTATCGAGGAATCTACCTGGGCGAGTAATGTGGTGGGTATCTGGACATAAGGAACGCCTCTCTTGTAGATCGAGGCAACGAAACCGGTAAGGTCGCCTACGACCCCTCCGCCCAGCGCGACTAAAAATATTGTCCTGTATTTATCGTAAGCGGCTATCCTGTTCAAAACGGATTCGACGATCTTGCTCGATTTGGCCTTTTCTGAATCCGGGACGATCTGGAAATTTACGGTGAAGCCGCTTTTTTTGAGAATGCCGCTCAGCCTCTTGCCGTACAAGTTCAGAAGGCGCCTGTTGGTGATAACTACGGCGTCCCTGCCGAGGCCGAGCCCCTTCAAGAGACGGCCGCTCTTTTGAAAAAGCCCAGACCCTATCAGGATGTCATAGGACTTCTCTTTCAGGCGAACCCTTATCTTACGCACTTGGAATTTGGTTATTGGTCATTGTTTGGTTATTGTTTCTTGGTGCTTGGTTATTTCTTCCCTTCTCCTGCCGGTTTGGCAGCGTCCTTTGCTCCCGCCGCCTTCGCTGCCGGTGCTCCCTTGGCCACCGGTGCTCCCTTGGCCGCCGGCATCGCTTTAGCCGCTCCCGCTGCTGCCGGGGCTGCTGCCGCTTCCGCGCCAGGTACCGCCTCGGCATCTTCAACCGCCGCCTTCTCTTTCTTGATCTTGAATTTAACGACCTTGACCTTTGCCAGGCCGAATACCGAGTCTTTGTCGCTCCACTTCTCTTTCTCTTTCAGGATCTTGAGTTTCTCGTACCTCTTCAATACGGACCTATGCTGCCTGCCTTTATCTGACGAACGCAGGCTCGGATGTTGCGACATTTACTACCTCCTCTTATTTATCGGTTTTTAACGCAGTTTAAAATATGCGTCTTTATATAGACGTTTTACTTTCTTCAGATCGCCCTGGCTCACGGCAGAGACCTTGTCCGCGTATGCGCCGACGCATGCCAAAAAATAAGGGTCGCTCTGGACGAGGATTGCGTCGAATCCCTGCCTCTTCAGCTTGTTCACTTCCTGCGCGGCCGTATCTTTACGGCTGAACGCGGCGGCAACGATGACATAAGGTTTTGCGGCTATGCTTGCCGCGGCTGTTGCCGGTATAGTGACCGCCGGTTGCATCTTTACGACGGGAACAGCCCGGGTCTGCACCTTGACATTCTGCGCGGCACTTATTACCGGTCTTCCGGGCTGGACCTTGCTAACGCCTTGGATAGGGGCAACCTTCACTGCCTGCGCAGGCGTAGTTTGTATTGTCACGGGCACGGCAACGGTCGGCGCCTGAGTAATTTGGATGGCTCGAAATTTTCCCGTCTCAACACCGAGCGCATATACGGCCACCATTACCATGATGATCCCGATGGCTATAAAGACCACTTTATCCAGCGTAAGGGTGAAGACGACGTTTCTTTCGAAATCGGCCTTTGGGAAGAAATCGGATAATTTCGGGAAGAAACGCTTCGGCTTTTCGAATTCAAAAAGTTCTTTTTGGTATTTTTCTTCATCCATAATTTTTAGGGAAACAGTATAGCATAAGGCCGCGTGAAAATCAACGGCTATCCACAGCCTTTATCCAAAATTTGTCAGAGAAAATTTTGGATTTTTAAGTCATTTTACGTATCCAGATTTTGCTCTGTCAAA
>PLLI01000101.1 GCA_003140915.1 Candidatus Omnitrophota bacterium | reverse complement strand
CTGCTCGGCAAGCGCGTGGACTATTCCGGCAGGAGCGTTATAGTCGTGGGGCCGGAGCTGAAGTTGAAAGAATGCGGATTGCCCAAGAAGATGGCGCTTGAATTATTCGAGCCATTTATCATAAAAAAACTTAAAGAAAAAGGTTTTGTCCATACCATAAAAAGCGCCAAGAAAATGGTCGAGAAGGCGAAGCTGGAAGTGTGGGATATACTCGATGACGTGATCAAGGACCATCCCGTAATGCTGAACAGGGCGCCGACCTTGCACAGGCTCGGCATCCAGGCCTTTCAACCGATATTAATAGAAGGTAATGCCATCAGGATACATCCGCTGGTCTGTACCGCTTTCAATGCGGACTTTGACGGCGACCAAATGGCCGTGCACGTTCCGCTTTCCATAGAAGCTCAAACCGAATGCAAACTGCTCATGATGTCTAGCAACAACATATTCTCACCTGCGGACGGCAGGCCGATCACGAGCCCAACGCAGGATATCGTCTTAGGCTGTTACTACATGACCAAGGAACGCCCGGGCTCAAAAGGCGAGGGCAAAATATTCAGCTCCCCCGAAGAGGTACGCATAGCATACGAGGATAACGAAGTTGACCTTCACGCCAAGATCAAGATCCCTGTCGATTCCAAGATCACCGAGACTACAGTCGGGAGAGTTTTCTTTAATCAGCTCCTTCCGGATGGTGTCGGGTACGTAAATGAGACGATGAGTAAATCGAAGCTCGGCAAGGCTATATACAGGTGTTACAAATTAAAAGGCCACTTAAGCGTAGTAAAGCTCCTGGATGAACTGAAACGCACGGGATTCGAAGAGGCCACGAAGGCCGGCCTGTCCATATCGATCGACGACCTGAAGATACCCGCAGAGAAGAAAGAATACATACAGAGGACTGTTACCGACGTCAAGCACGTCGAGGAACAGTACAAGCGCGGGCTCATAACCGATAGAGAGCGTTATAACAAGATCATAGACTTGTGGACACACACTACCGACGACGTCTCCGACCTTATATTCAAGGAACTGGATCCGTTTAATCCCGTCTTTATGATGGCCGATTCGGGCGCCCGCGGTTCGAAGCTGCAGATCCGCCAGCTGGCAGGTATGAGAGGCCTGATGGCGAAACCTTCCGGCGAGATCATTGAAACGCCGATCACGGCCAATTTCAGAGAAGGCCTGACGGTCCTCGAATATTTCATCTCTACTCACGGAGCGCGGAAAGGTCTGGCGGACACGGCGTTAAAGACGGCCGATTCCGGCTACCTCACCAGAAGGCTTGTCGACGTCGCGCAGGACGTCATCGTGAGCGTCGATGATTGCGAAACGCTCAACGGCATATTAATAAGCGCGATAATAGAAGGTGATGAGGTCGTTGTCAAACTTTCGGAAAGAATAATAGGAAGGGTTGCGCTGGATAATATCGTTGATGTCATAACGGACACCGTACTTGTAGAGGCCGGCTCGGAGATCACCGAGGAGAAGGCCAAGCAGATCGAAGAAGCGGGCATAGAGAAGATCAGGATACGAAGCGTCCTCACCTGCGAGGCCAAGCATGGCTGCTGCGCCAAGTGTTACGGCCGTAATCTTGCTACCAACAGGATGGTGGAGCTGGGTGAGGCCGTTGGCATCATAGCAGCCCAGTCTATAGGTGAGCCTGGAACACAATTGACGATGAGAACCTTCCATATCGGAGGAACCGCGTCACGAATAGTAGAGCAGTCATATATTGAATCGAAGAATAAAGGCGTCGTGAAATACCATAACCTTAAAGTGGTCGCGACCAAGAAGGACGGAGAGTTCGTCGTCCTGAACAGGAACGGCCAGCTGAGCATTAACGACCCGCAGGGCCGCGAGCTCGAGCGCCACACAATGCCTCAGGGCGCCATGATACGCGTTGAAGAGGGGAAGACGGTCGAGGCCGGCAGTATATTCGTAAAATGGGACCCGTATACCGTTCCAATATTGACGGACGTTTCCGGGAAGGTCAAATTCGAGGATATTAAGGAAGGCGTTACGATGAAGGAGGAAGTCGACCCCGCGACCAAACTGAAGAACAGGGTCATAGTCGAGCATAAGGGTGACTACCATCCTCAGATAATCATGTTAGGTAAAGAAGACGAAGTCGCGGCCATCTATCCGATACCCGCCGGTGCGCATATAGTGGTAATGGACGGCAAGACGGTTTCAGCCGGCGATGTCCTGGCCAAGACTCCCAGAGTTTTTACGAAGACAAAAGATATCACGGGCGGCTTACCCAGGGTCGCGGAGCTCTTCGAGGCGAGGAGGCCGAAAGACCCTGCCATCATAAGCGAGATAGACGGCATAGTCGAGTTCGGCGAGTCGAAGAAAGGGCAGAAGAGGGTCATAGTCAAATCTTCGACCGGGATGAAGAAGGAGTATGTCATACCGCATGGCAAGCACCTCAATTTTTATAAAGGTGACAAAGTGCTGGCCGGGCAGCAATTGGTTGACGGGCCGGTGGTATTGCAGGATATTCTCAGGGTATCCGGCGACAAAAAATTGCAGGAATACCTTGTGAACGAAGTGCAGGAAGTTTACAGGCTCCAGGGCGTTAATATAAACGATAAGCATATCGAGACCATTGTCAGGCAGATGCTGCGTAAGATGAAGATCGAAGATCCCGGCGATACGGTCTTCCTGCTGGGACAGCAGGTCGACAAGACGCCGTTCATAGAAGAGAACAAGAGAGTGACGAACAAGAAAGGCAAAGCCGCGAGCGCCACGCCGATACTTCTGGGCATTACAAAAGCGTCGCTCAACACTGAGAGTTTCATATCGGCCGCAAGTTTCCAGGAGACGACGAGGGTCCTGACCGAAGCAGCCGCGAGCGGCAAGACGGATTATTTGAGGGGTCTCAAAGAGAATATCATAATGGGGCATCTGATACCTGCCGGGACAGGTTTCAGCGCGCATAGGAATATTTCAGTCGTGAAGCATGTCTTCGACGAGCCGAAGAAGGAAGCGGCCGAAGAAAAAGAGGCAGTTAAAGATAAGAAAGCAGCGTAAAACATGCCGACAATCAATCAGTTGATAAGATTAGGTAGGGAGAAATTTAAAAATAGAAGCAAGTCCCCTGCGTTAAAGAGCTGTCCC
>PLLI01000120.1 GCA_003140915.1 Candidatus Omnitrophota bacterium | reverse complement strand
CTATCGCGCTAGTGATTTCCGCCTGCGGCACCTCCTTCGCCGCGATCGGCTGTACATTGAATGACCCGGACAGGGATATCCAGAAATTATTTCCTCAATCAACGGGCTATAAAACAGATTTTATAACCATACAGGAACGAGGCGGTGATAAACTTAAGAAAGAGGTAGAAGAAAAGCTGGGCGACACATTTGACCCGCTCTATGAAAGTCTCGACGTCCCGTATTCTTACTATACCGTCCTGAAAGGAAAAGATATTATAGGGTATGTACATGGAGTCAATCAAAAAGGAATTTACGGGACGATACAGATAATCCTGGCCACAGATCCCGACGGCAAAATCATAGGTTTTTATTATCAGAAGATATCTTCTCCGGAGGCGGAAAAATTCAGGGACAGGTCTTTTACGGGCCAGTTCACAGGGCTTACGCTGTCGGATTTTTACAAATCAGGCGATCCTAACGGCAGGGTGGCGGCTATAAAAGACCCGACCGAAAAGAACTATGAGGATTTTAAGGCGACGATCAGGGGAACGAAGAAGAACCTTATCCTTCTCGATGTATTTCTCCTTAATAAAAAACATGAAGAAAGTTATAAAGGAGGCATGCAGAAATGAACATAAAAAAGCGTCTTATATTGGCGTCGATATTGGCGGTTATGACGGCGGCATCCGGCTGCGGACATCTCGAGACTTACGGGGAAAAGATCTCAAGCCGGAACATCGTTGCATTAAAAAACATAGTAATGCATCCGCAGGATTATGATGGCAAGACGGTGACGGTGAAAGGTAAAATAAAATTAGTATGTGAGACGGGATGCTGGTTTAACCTGGAAGACGGCGGCGCTGTAATATATACCGATCTGGCTCCTTCGGGATTTGCTATTCCCCAAAAAGTCGGCCGAAACGCAACCGTCGAAGGCAAGATATCTATCGAATCAGGCAAGCTGGTCTTAACCGCCAAGGGAGTGGAGATAAGATGAACCTATTTTCAGTGGCACTGAAGAACCTTACACGAAAAAAGGTCCGTACAGCTTTAACTATCGGCGGCGTAGCAATAGCTATAGCAGTTTTGGTAAGTCTGTGGGGATTTGATACGGGATACCAGAAGTCGCTCAATAACGATATCGATAAGATGGGATATCAGATACTGGTTACGGCAAAAGGATGTCCGTATGAGGCGGCGACACTGATGCTGCAGGGCGGCGGGGGATTGCGTTACATGAACGAAGCCGTCTATCAAAAGATAACGGGCGATCCGCGCATCGATAAGATAACGCCTCAACTTGTCGCGACGGCGTATGATACCACGAAACAAGAAGGACGCGGCGGGATATCGCTCTATATGGGAATAGAAGGATCATACCTCACCCTGAAGCCATGGTCTAAATTTAAATCCGGGAAATGGTTTTCGAGCACGGACGCGAATGAGGCCATAATGGGTTATGAGGTTGCCGAATATGAACAGCGGGCCGTGGGAGATAAGATATTTATCCCGGGCAGGAACGAGGTCCTTACCGTGGCCGGTATTTTTGAAAGGAACGGAACGCAGGACGACGGTATAATATTTTTGCCGCTCAAAACGGCCCAGAAGATCTTCGAGGTCCCGGATAAACTGACGGGAATAGGCATTAAGCTAAAAGACATGAGGGAGCTGTCAAAATTCGAGGAAGACCTGTATAACGAACCCGGGATACAGGTCATAAGCCTGGCGCAGGTTAAAGGGACCATTCTAAACCTCGTCTCGTCGGCAAAAGCGATGACGAATTCGGTCGCCCTGATAGCCGTTATAATCGCGGTCATAGGCGTGGTGAATACAATATTAATGTCCGTATTCGAACGCACGAGCGAAATAGGCGTAATGAAGGCCATAGGAGCCTCACGGCTCGATATATTCAAGATCATATGGGTGGAGACGACACTTATCTGTATCTTTGGGGGTATCTTAGGAAATGTCATTGCGCTTGTAGGAGGTAAGACGATCGAGTATATACTAAAACAGGTTCTGCCGTATGCGCCGAAGGGCCATCTGGTCGTCATTACTCCGCACATACTAGCCCTTTCGTTTTTCGGAGCGGTAATCATGGGGTTTATCGCAGGCATTTATCCCGCCTTCAGGGCGTCATCCATGAAGCCCATAGAAGCCATCCGAAAAGGAGAATGACGAATGAAGAAGCCGGTGATAAAAGCAGAAGGCTTAACGAAGATATATATACGCGGGACCGAGGAAGTCTACGCCGTCAATGGTATTAACCTGGAGATAAATGACGGCGATTTTATTGCCCTGATGGGCCCATCCGGGTCAGGCAAGACGACCCTTCTCGACCTTATAGGATGCCTGGATAACATTTCTTCAGGCTCGCTTGAGGTTTTTGGAAAAGACGTATCTAAGGTAAAGGAGAATAAGCTGGTTGGCCTAAGGCGGGGGCATATAGGGTTTATATTTCAGGAATTCCTGCTCATACCGAGCCTTACGGCGATCGAAAACGTAGAGCTTTCCCTTTATTTTGCGAGGCGGCCTCAGGAAAGAAAGAAACTGCTCCAGCTATTCGACAAGGTCGGTCTCGGGCACCGCCTTAACCATCTTCCTAAAGAGATGTCCGGAGGGGAAAGGCAGAGGGTAGCGATCGCGAGGGCGCTGGCAGTTTCTCCAAAATTTCTTATCGCGGATGAGCCGACAGGAAACCTTGATACCAGGAGCTCTCAGGATATCTTCGATATTTTTAAAAAGATAAATAAAGACGAAGGCTTGACGATAATTTTAGCCACACACAATCCCAAACTTGGCTCTCAAGCCGATCGCGTAATTTATTTAAAGGACGGAAGAATTATTTCGAAAGAAGACGCAAGTCTTTGATAATGGTAGGATCCAGATTTTGACAGGGCAAAATCTGGACATCTCAAACTGTTTAATAAACCCAAAATTTTCTCTGACAAATTTTGGACAAGGAGGTTGTTATGAAATTAAAAAAAGCAGTGATAGGCATTGTCCTGGCGTTGGTCCTTGTATCGTTGCCGTTTATTTTGACCGGCGTAACACATGCGCAAGCTCAGGGTATCGACCAATCTGTGATCCAGAGCAAGCTGGACCAGATACTCGATAACGAGAAGCTTATTATAGACCAAGTGGCGACTATCAAGGCAGAACTGAATATAGTGAAGATAAGGGTAACCCAGGCACAATAAAGCATCGCGAGGTTTTACAATGGGCAGCGAAAACATATCTTACATCGTAGCATTCACCGCGGGGTTCCTGACGTTTCTCTCGCCGTGTCTTCTACCTATAATACCGTCGTTCATTGCATACATAACCGGCATATCGCTTGGCGATATGAACGATCCGGCTAAAAGGGATACGGCTAAGAGAAGGGCCATGGCCCATTCCCTCTGTTTCATCATCGGGTTCTCGCTCATATTCATATTGCTCGGCCTTACCGCCACATTCATAGGAAAAGCGCTCTTTCACTATCAGAAAGTAATACAGATAGGCGGGGGTATCTTGATAATACTATTTGGTCTCTACCTTACCGGCCTGCTCAAGCTCGATTTTTTGGGCAAAGAGGCGCGGATAAGGGTCCGCTCGGAGGGCGCTAGTTATATCGGCTCATTTTTAATAGGCGTTACTTTTGCCGCAGCCTGGACGCCGTGCGCGGGGCCGATACTCGGTTCAATATTGTTATTGGCCGGGACGAGAACGAGCGTGATAGAAGGCGCGAAACTCTTAAGCGTTTATTCACTGGGGATCGCTTTACCGTTCTTCGCAACAGCGCTTTTGATAAATACGTTCGTCGCGCACTTTAATCGGCTCAGGAAATTCATAAGCATAGTAAACGTGATAAGCGGGATATTCCTTATCATCGTCGGCGTCCTTATCATTACAAATTATCTTAACGTGATAGCGTTAAAACTGGAATCGGTCTTTGTGAAATAGAGCTATATTCTTCGAGCGAGGACAAAATTATCTTCTCGATATCGTTCGAAGAATAATTTTGTCCGAGTCGAGAAGTTCTCGAAAAGGAGCTGAACTATGAGATTAAATTTTAGAGGGGTAATCGCCTGCATAATATTGGTTTTGTTGCTTGGTGTATGCTCGCAGGCTCGCGCGATAGAGGCCGGACAAGCCGCGCCGGATTTCAGCCTGACGAATATCGATGGGCAGAAGGCAAGCCTTACGGATTTTAAAGGCAAGGCCGTGATACTCAATTTCTTCGCGAGCTGGTGCCCGCCGTGCAGGGAAGAGATACCCGATTTCATCGCACTGCAGAAAACGTACGGTGACAAGGGATTCACGTTCGTCGGCGTCAGCCTTGTCAATGTGAGTGAGTCGAAAGACTTTGCCGCAAAGATGGGCATAAATTACCCCGTACTCATCGACGATGGCAAAGTATCGAACCTTTACGGCCCAGTTCGGTCTATACCGACGACCTATGTGATAGGGAAAGATGGAAAAATAGTGAAGATGTATATAGGCGCAAGGAATAAAGAGACGTTCGAGGCAGATATCAAGGAACTGTTAAAATAGAAAGGGAATTAAAATGAAAGAGAAAATCGAGAAGGCACTGACGAAGATACGCGCTGCCCTGCAGCAGGACGGCGGAGACATAGAGCTGGTCGGCATAGAGAGCGGCGTCGTGAAAGTGCGGTTAAAGGGCGCGTGCGCGGGATGCCCGATGAGCCAGATGACGATGGTGAATTTCGTCGAGGCGGAACTCAAGAAGTCAATGCCGGAAATAAAAAAGGTCCAGGCGGTATAGTAAATAAAATATGGAAACTGTATTAAAGATAAAAGACCTGAAGGTTGCGTACCCGGGCGGATTCGGCAAGGAGAAGACTGTTCTCGACGCCCTGAGCCTTGAAATTGCGAAAGGTGAGATATCCGGGCTTCTCGGGCCGAACGGCGCCGGGAAAACAACGCTCATAAAATCGATTTTAGGGCTCATCAATATCAAGAGAGGCTCGATCGAGTTATTCGGGAAGCCCCGCCTTTCGTCTAAGGCAAAATCCCGCCTCGGATATATGCCGGAGGTCGCGAATTATTACTGGTTCATGACGGCCGGCGAGATATTGAATATCTTCGGCACTCTTGCCGGAATGAATAAGGCTGAACTGAAGAATAAGATCGAGGAGACGCTGGCGCTCGTCGGACTTTCCGGACAAAGAAATCAGCTTGTCAAGACATTCTCCAAAGGAATGCAGGTCAGGCTCAATATCGCCCAGGCGATATTGCATGATCCTGAATTCCTGATCCTCGACGAACCGTTCTCAGGACTTGATCCCCTGGGGAGGATCGATATCCGGAACATCCTCAAAAAGAAGAAGGACGAAGGCAAGACGATATTCCTATCTTCTCATGAGCTGTCCGAAGCAGAACTTATCTGCGACAATATGTGCATAATGAGGGCGGGGAAAATATTGAAGCAGGGACCGATAAAGAAGCTCTTGGACGAAAAGGGCGAACATTCACTCGAGAACTATTTTGTCAAAATAATAACGGAATAGATATGAAGAATATTGTAGTGATCGCGGGCATAGTGATTAAAGAGCTTATAAGGCGCAAGGACTTTTACCTGATCTTCGCGCTGCTCTTGGTCATAATCTTCTACGCCGCAGGCGTATCTTTCGGCGGCCAGGCCGGGTTCGAGAGATATTTCCGCGAGATAGGCATCTCCTTTACCTACATATTCTCCGTCATAATAGCCGTCGTCTTTGCCTCGCGCCAGATACCTCAGGAAGTTGAGGCGAAGACCATCTATCCTATACTGGCGCACCCGGTTTCGAGAGGGGAACTGATCGTTGGTAAATTCCTGGGGGTGCTTTTAATATCGATCATAAGTTTTACGCTCTTCTATATTACTATCCTCGCGTCATTTTTCCTGCGGGGCGATTTTTCGAGCCCGCCTCTTCTTCTGTTGGAAGGCTATGTCCTGCACATATGCCTGTTATCGTTCTTCGCGTCGCTTTCGATCCTGCTTTCGCTCTACCTGAGCATCGCCGCCAACGTCGGCATATCGGTGATCCTCTATTTTGCGACAAGTTGGTTCGGCGTCACATTTCCGGCATATATCTTCCTTCCGCACCCGGAGCTCTTTGACATCAAGGAGAAGATAGTACATACGTGGGACGTTGTCGCGCCCTGGGCCCTTTCGTTCCTTATTGTTTACGCTTGTATATATACCGCCATATTTATAATGCTTTCGTATCTGGCCTTCAGGCGCCGTAACTTATGACGAAGAGAGATTTAACCTTACCCATAACAATCCTTTTCCTTTATGCCGCGTCCGCTTGCCTTAACATTTCTTTCCGGCAGCATCTTTTACCGCAAAAAGCGGAAGCTGACATAATAGAACGGATGTTCGGAAGCCTGCGCGTCTTCGTAGGGGATTGGGCCTTTATAAAGGCAGAGGAATATCATCATCGGGGCCTGCCGTTCGAAAAAGCGCTTGCCTATCATCAAGGCGAACTGATGTCCGCCGAGAGAGCCTCTCGCACAGGACCGCGCAAAGAACACACTGAAGTTGCGGAAACGCCCCATGAATACGCCGGCCTCTACATGAAACTCTATCCCCAGGTTAAGGTGACCGCGGATTCGCACCTGAAGCCGGCCGAAGAGAAAGAGGTCCTGCCATGGTTTTATATTGAAGTTGCAT
>PLLI01000087.1 GCA_003140915.1 Candidatus Omnitrophota bacterium | reverse complement strand
GTCGAGGAACGATTCGCAATATATATTTTTATTCAATAATAGCTCTGCCGTTATGAGCGCATCCATCAGCTTCTTGTCGAGCGGGTCGAGTATCGCGGATGTGAGCCCGTTCGCGATAGCCATTGTGAGAAACGTCCTGTTGACGAGCGGACGGAATTTCGTCCCCTGCGACACATTAGACAGGCCGACTGTCGTGTTCGGGGCCGGGTCGCATAAGAGTCTGAACTCCCGTATCGATTCGAGGACCTCGCGGCCTTGAGTCTGCGCGACATTGACCGGCAGGACTATCGGGTCGAGAAAGAGGTCCTCGGTATTGATGTCGAATTCCATCGCCTTTGCCACTATCGTCGCGGCAAGTTCGAGCCTCTTCTCTTTAGTGTTCGGCACGCCCGACTTATCCATCACGAGCCCTATAACTTGCGTGTTATATTTTTTTGCGAGGCCGAATAATGTCTCCATTTTCGCCTCATCCGCATTCGTCGAATTTATAACGGCGCGCTTGGTTACAAGCTTCAAACCCTCCTCGATGACGTCCGCCTTCGTAGAGTCGAGCGCGAGCGGCACCTGCACGACGCGCTGGATCGTTTCGACAAGCCACTTCATATCATCTTTCGGATTTTTTGAATAAGGCCCGGTATTCACGTCGAGTACCGAGGCGCCGGCCTTGACCTGGTCTTCGGCCAGATGCTCTATCACATCCGCTTCCTTATTCGCTATAGCCTTACCAACGTCTTTGTACATCCCGTTTATCAATTCGCCTATGACGATCACTTGTTACCCCCTCTATCCATTGCGATCTCTATGTATTTAGTAATTGTTCTGGCCGCGTCCGGATGCCTCATGACCAATAAGTCCGCTCCGGCCTGCAGCATTGATACCGCCGTAGCAACTTCCCAGTTAATACCCTGAGCTGCTCCTGACTCTTTGGACTCTTTCGTCTTCCAGACTTCGCTCCCCACGAAAAGGACGAACGGCATTGCGAGCATCTTGTCGCCGATGAACGCCGCGAGCCTGCCCCGCTCCATTATCGAATAGACGTATTCCATGCCATAACCCAAAGACGTTGTCGTAGGGTGCATAACGATCCGGGCAGGATCGAAACCCATGTCGCTTATCAAAATGTTCACCTGCTTGGCAATATTTATATCGATAGGCGACTCCGCGATGATCGAATGACCGTCCGCGAGGCAAGTGGCAGCTAAAGTCTTGTAATTATTCTGTGTCGCAATTCCGAAGAGACAATTTTCACCCTTCAATGCCTGGCTCACTTTCGGCAGGACGTCGTTGTCCCTTTCGTCATCCCCGCCCCCGATTATTATAAGAGGAACTCCGGCACTTTTCGCTATCGCATTCACTATCGGAATTACGTGATCCGCGTTTTTCCCGCCGTAGTCAGGGTGAGTGCTCTGCAGCCGTACGCACAAAATTTTAGCGTTGAAATCCTTCACGCACTTTGAAGCCCACCTCACGGGATCTTTCATCGAATCGCCGAACGGACCCTTCAACGATTCTGACCACTCCGTTGGTTCACAATCCAGTATCTCAGGCGCGACAATAGGCGCGTTCGGCATCGAGCCTTCGTCGAATAAAAAAGGCAAGGTAGATTCTCCGCCTATTTTAACGGTCTGCGCCCCCAACCCTATCTCTACGGTATTTATCGGGGTTGAATATTTCTCTTTCACTAATTCTATCGGCATCTGGTTACCTCAAGTTTATTAAGCCACGGTGTCGGCTAAGTGCCGAGGCCTCCGACCGAGGCCAAGTTCATTAAGCCACGGTGTCGGCTAAGTGCCGAGGCCTCCGGCCGAGGCCATTAAATTGTTAAATATCTCCTCGATCCCTGTGCGGATCGTCTCATCATAAAAATCGAATATCGGCTTATTCGAAACGTTCCAATCGACCACCTCTTCGTCGTATGGTATGCTTCCTGCTACCTCAAGGCCTGTGTTAACTATCTCCGCGGTCAATGGAGCAAGCGGCCCGGAAACCTTATTTATCACGAGATACGCGCCGCTTATCTTGATGCCGAGTTCCTTGGCAAGCTCATATATTCTGTGCGCGGAACGCACGCCGGGGATCGAATAGTCGCTCACGACAAGGAGTTTGTTCATCTCGCCGGTCGTCCGGCGCGATATATGTTCCATCCCGGCCGCGTTATCTATTATAACAAAATCGTAGTTCTTTGTAATCTTCCCTATGATGCCGCGCAGGAGGTTATTGACGTAACAGTAGCATCCAGGCCCTTCCGGCCTTCCCATCACGAGGAGGTCGAATCCCTTCGCCTCGTTTATCGCCTCCTGGACGCGCATCTCTATGAAGCGGTCCTTCGTAATTCCCGCCGGGATCCGCGAAAGGTTCTTCGATACCTCTTCACAGATGCCGACTATAGTTTCAGGCCTGGCCACACCCAGGTCGTCCGCCAGGCACGAATTCGGGTCCGCGTCTATCGCCAGGACCGAGCCGAGTTTCTTTTCGATAATATGCGCTACCAAAAGCGCCGATATCGACGACTTGCCCGTGCCGCCCTTGCCGTTCACCGCTATTACCGTACCGATGGGAACCTCCACAGGTTCGTATGCGGGAAGAATAGCGACGCGATGTACTCGTCCATGTACGCGGGCTCCGCGCTCAGGTCGATGTAAGTGATGTTCTTTGCTATATCGCCGGTCTTCTCAAGCGCCTCGGTCGAAAGAAGAGACATCCTTGCGCCCGCGAGCGAAGAATTTCCCACAAATTCATAGCGTCCGCGCTCAACATCCGGGAGGAGCCCGATACATATTGCGTTCTCTATATTAAGGTAATTTCCGAACCCGCCTGCTATATATATCTTCTTCACATCCTTTATATCTTTTTCAACCTTCGCCAGGAGCGCTATTACAGCGCTATATATCGCGCCTTTCGAACGTTTGATGTTCTCGATGTCGTCTTCGTTTATCACGACGTCTTTACCTGCGCCCGATTCGGACTTAAATGCAACGACGAACTCAGGCCTTGTCTCGCCGAGGCGTATCCTGCCGGATTTAGTATCCTTGTTGATCTTGCCCGACTTATCTATGATCCCTCGCTTCAGCATCTGGCACAAGAGATCGATGTAGCCCGAACCGCAGACGCCGGACGGCTTACCATTTCCGATCACGTCGCAATGGACGCTAAGGTCCTCATCGATCCTGACTTTCTGGACGGCACCCTTCACCGCCTTCATCCCGCAGCTTAGCCCGCTGCCTTCAAAAGCGGGTCCTGCGCTCGCGGCCGCCCCTATCATCCATTCCTTGTTCCCCAGGACGAGTTCGCCGTTCGTACCTATATCGATGAGGAGCGATAGCTCGTCTGTCTCAAAGATCCCGCACGCAAGAATACCTGCGACTATGTCGCCGCCCACATAAGTGCTGACGCCAGGCAAAAACGAGATCAGTCCTTTGGGGTTCGCCTCTATCTCCACCTCGGACGAATGTATCGTCGGAAATGCCGTCGTGGCCGGTAGATACGGCGGCTTCCTGATGGCAGACGGGTCTACCTTGAGAAGCAAGTGCATCATGGTCATGTTGCCGGCGCACGCGATGGCATATACATCGGCCAAATTCACTTTATATGCTTTAATCAGGTCGCCGATCATCTCGTTCATGTTAGAGACGACGGCCTTGTGCGCCTTCTCGAGCCCCTCGGGGACCGATGCGAATATTATCCTTGTTATGACGTCGCTTCCGTACGCTGCTTGTTTATTGAAGGCGATCCGCGTGCCCAGTATTTCGCGCGTATTGAGATCGACAAGCTGCCCGGCCACTGTCGTAGTGCCGATATCGAATGCAAATCCGTAGCTTGCTTTGGTCGTGTCGCCCGGCTCGACCGAAATTATCTCGAAGTGGCCGTCCTTAAGCCCTAGCGTAACCGTCACCTGAAAATCGCTGTCTCGCAACGTGCCGCTTAAAAATTTGACGCTCGCAAATTTCGCGGAGATATGGACACCGTCGATCTTACCGGCCAGCTCTCTATATAAGCGGTCAAGGTCACTCGCGTTATCGTTAGCTGTGAGCTCCGGAAGCTTTAAATATATCTTTCTTACCATCGGAGAATGTTTATAGGCATTCTCCCTCTTTAAAACAATACCTTTTGTAAACTCTTCGGCCGACAGGGAGCTCTTTATGCGAACTTCGAGCGAGCCCTTCGGAACGCGCACCTCGAGATCGCTCTCGACCAGTGTTTCGCAAGCCGGGACGGTCTTTTTATTAACAACGACCTTGCATTTCCCGCATAATCCATCGCCACCGCAAGTCGCGTTTAGGATCACCCCTGCCTTTGTCGCGGCAGTCAGAAGGTCGGTACCCTTTGCAACCGTCGCCGTCTTGATAACCGGCCGCTTAAATATAAGAAATCCGTCCGGCAATATGAACTTTACACTGAACTCTTTCACCTATTTCCAGTTCCTCAAATAATTCGGTATACCGGATGCTTCTCTCGGCCCGACGTTGACCTTCCACCCCGAAACTTCTTCAAGCTTCCCACTCAAGACCGAAACATAGCCCGGTATAATGACTTTTTTATGGGATACGAGCCCCTCGATCCCGCTCTTCTTCAATGTATCGGCGATCCGCTCTGCCGTGAACTTCTCCGCGGCCCACGCGGTCAAGACCGACATCCCCTCCGAATCGCAGCAGATGACGTAAGTCGGCACCTTGCTCGACTCAACCTCCCCTGCCACCGTAAAATACGTTATCGAGAAGTTCGTCGTAACGGCGACCGGCGAATCCTTCGTCACCTTTCCTATCTCGTATATCTTCGGCTCGACCTGGACGGGTTTTTGCGGGTCCTGGTAAACATCCTGACGCGCCACGAGGAGCGGGAATACAAAATCTTTATCCCGGCCCTTCATTATTACTATACCGGCGTATTTCAGGATGTATGATATTGCCTCCGCCAGTTCAAGCGACGGGTCGGCCTGTTGTGTAAACGCGAGGACCGGATAGCCCAACGCCCTGAAATTCTTCTTCAAGGCCGCGCGGCGGGCGTAAGTGAAACCCTGTATCTTCCGTGAAGGGCTTTTTTCGTTTAAATTAATGACCACCTCTTCGATTCCCGCCTTTTTGACCGCATCCGTCATCTGCGCGACCTCGTCGAGGCTTGTGCAGGTAACGGCGAGCGGCGCGTTATTCTCTTTCGCTATTTTTGCGAATTCCGGCGCCGATTTCGCATCGGGAGAAATAATGAGCGGCCGTCTCCCCTTGACTGCTTTCGCCGCCTCGGCCATCGCGGCAGGATCAGAACTATCGAGCGCAATACATAAGTCTGTAGATGCGGCGACTTTTTTAACGGCACTGATGAATTTCTCTTTATTCTTCGAAGAATTCCTGATGCAGATAAGATTTGCCGAAATGACCTGTCCGACCCTTTCGAATTCTAACTTTTTAATATCGGAGATAGCCTTGCCAATATCGGCGTCCGAAAAGGCATCCTCTACAAGGAAGCCTATCGCTGAGGGATGATAGAACTTCTGCTCGTGGCGGTACATCACGGTCTCATTGCCGATCTCGATCTTATGCGAACCGGTGCCGATCGTGACGAGCTTGATGGGCGGCTGGGCCGCACTCTCGAGCGCCTCGCGGGCATTCGCGGTGATGTGCGGGCATTTGTCGAGCGAAACCTTTTTCTGGGCAAGCGCCATCGCGAACGCCAGGCAGGTCGCGAACCCGCAATCCTTGCAGTTGGTCTTCGGTAATAATTTGTAAATATCCAATCCCGATAACGCCATTTTCACTCCTGTCCGAAATCTGGACCCTATCTAACTTTACTTGGTACGGTCCTGTACTTGTAATTTTTATTCTGGTCGAGCGGCGGTTCAGTGAAAGCTCTATATACCACAAGATCGGTCATTTGCGTAATGCCGGGGATGGCCTTCTCAATCCGGGAAGTTATCGCATCAACTTCCTCTTGGATAGGGACACCCCTGGCCAACGGGTATTTTGTAACGTAAACTACTACAGGCGCGAGCTTATTTTGGACAAACTCGATATCGAGCCCATAGATCGTCGGCGAGTCCTTCACCCACGCCGCCTTTAAAGGGAACTTGTATCTCTTCGCGGCCTCCGCACCTCCTGCCCGGAAAAAGTCTAGCATCTCTCTCTCTTTATCATACGCGATGAACGGGGCGGGACGGATAAAAGTTTGGATCAGCTGCATCCTCTGCATTGCCGGCACGATCCAGCCTTTGTCGTACATCTTCCTTGCTTCCTCATACCATTGGACAGGACTCCTTCCGTCCACCTTATATATTCCACAGTTAAAATTGAAAAGCTGCCAGCCTTCTTTGGTCTTGAGATATACAAAACACAAGATAAGATCCTTGAAATTGCCGCCTGATGCCAGGAGAGATACGAAAAGGGGCCCTTTGCCGCCTTCAACGCTCATGTTAAATTTGTTCCCGTCATCGCTGGGCAAAGTTACCATGGCCGTGCCGGGGCCTTTCACATCAATGAGATACTCATGCAGCATATTAAAGGCTGTGCCTTTGGCAAGCTGGCCCAATTGCTCATAAGTCTTATTAACACTTGCTTCCAGCGTCGGATCATCCCTGCCCTCCGCAACGAACATATTCATCATCACATCGGGCCTGTTGTCCTTCATGCTCTGGCAGAGCGTCTTATTTAGCGCGTTTATCGCATTGCGGGTATCGGAGGCGATCCCGCCATCGACCTGCGTAACAACCTCAGGCGCATTCGCGCAGTAACCGCAATGCGTGATTGCAATAAATGTGATCACCAGAATTGTTAGTCGTAATATTTTCATAAATTTTCCTCAGACATTTTTCGGGTCCTGCCGCTCCTTCGCCTTTTTGTTCTAAAGGGCTCGTATGGGTTTACAATTTCAGTCATACAAGCGCGTATCTACATATCCCGAAATATAGTTACTGTGTTCGGGCACCCCATCCGTTCCTCACCTTATACCACAGAACGGGTTTACAATCTCAAGGTAATATAGATGCGTATCTATGTACCCGAACTATCCTTATCTATATTCGGGACATCCCATCCATACTTCGCCCTTTTCGAAAAAAGTCGAAAGGAGCGCCACCCGAAAAATTTAACACACTTAGCACGCAGGAATGTGATGTGGCGACGT
>PLLI01000010.1 GCA_003140915.1 Candidatus Omnitrophota bacterium | reverse complement strand
ACTTAGTTTCGGGTAGGGTTACCATTTATATCCCTTCTCCAACGCCTTCTTGTTACGTGATAAAAGCTCTTCATTGCTTTTGAAAGCGGAGCCGAGCGCGCTCGTGATGTTTCTTATCGAAAGCATTTTGGATCTTTTCGCCAGGGCGCCTATTGCTATCATGTTCGCGGACCTCGCATCCCCGAGTTTTGATGCGGCTTCCGTAAGCGGTATATTGACCAACGTTATCCCTTTTCTCTTCAGGACGTCGCCTACCAGTGTCTTGTTCGATATCAGGATCCCGCCATCTTTCAGCTTCCCCTCGTATTTGACTAAAGAGGGCTTGTTCATCGCTATGAGGATGTCGGGCCTGATCACGATCGGGTTCGCGATTTCGTCATCGGAAATTTTTATCATCGAATAGGCCGTGCCTCCTCTGACTTCGGCGCCGTAAGACGGCATCCATGTAACATGCCTGTCGCCTATAAGGCCGGCGAGAGCGAGAAGTTTTCCCATGAACATTATCCCCTGGCCACCGAATCCGGCGCAGAGGATCTCTTCGCAATTTTTCTTCTTTCCTAAACCCTTCACCCTGGACCCTACACTCTTTTTCATTTAGCAGCTCTTTATTACGCCGAGCGGATAGAACGTTGACACTTCATTCTTTATCCTGTCGGCTGCCTGGATAGGGGGCATCCCCCAATAGGTCGGGCACATCGAGAGGACCTCGACCATCGAGAAGCCTTTATTCTCTATCTGCATCTGAAAGGCCTTTTTTATCGCACGTTTTGCCCGTAAAACCTCGTGGGAGGAATGGACCGACACGCGTTCCAGATATTTTGTCCCGGGCAATACTGCCAGCATCTCCAATACCTTCAAAGGGTAGCCTTCGCGCCTTAAACTTCTGCCATGTATAGTGGTGCTCGTCTTCTGCCCTGCCAATGTGGTCGGGGCCATCTGCCCGCCGGTCATTCCATAGACACCGTTATTAACGAATATTACGGTAATATTCTCGCCGCGGTTTGCTGTATGTATTATTTCGGCTGTGCCGATAGCGGCAAGGTCGCCGTCGCCCTGATAGGTGAATACTATGCTGCCCGGCCGCACCCTCTTTATACCGGTGGCCACTGCAGGCGTCCTGCCGTGAGCGGCTTCGGCAACGTCAAAATCCCAATAGTCGTACGCGATCACGGCGCAGCCGACCGGCGCCACCGCTATGACCTTCTCCCGTATCTTGAACTCGTCTATCACTTCACAGATAAGCCTGTGGATTATGCCATGGCCGCATCCCGCGCAATAGTGGTTCTCCGCCTCCCGCAAACTCTCGGGGCGGGCAAAGGCCAAACCGCTCTCGAAGGCAGTGTCTTTCGAATGCCCGGCGCTTATCTTTCCCGTTTTCTTGACTGCTTTTTTCGTATTTTTCATATTTTTTACTTACAACTTACCGCTTACAGCCGGCTTGTCGCTTCTATCCTGCTCAGGATCTCTTCTTCCGACGGTATCCCGCCTCCCATCCTCCCGTAAAACTCCACCGGCACCCTGCCGTTAACGGCCAACCTCACGTCTTCCACCATCTGGCCGGCCGACATCTCTACGACTAAAAATTTCTTTGCCGAGACACACGCGTCCTCTATTGTCTTGTCGGGAAACGGCCATACCGTGACCGGCCTTATCAATCCGACCTTCAGGCCTTTTGCCCTGGCCATCTCCATGGACGCCCTGGCGATCCTGGCAACCGAACCGTAAGCGACCAGCACTATATCGCTGTCTTTAATATTAAGCGCTTCACTCTTTACCTCAGACTGGGTTATCAATTTAAATTTTTCCTGCAATCTTTTATTATGTTCTTCCAGCGCGCCCTCTGCTAATATCAGGGATCTTATTATGTTGGGCTTCCTTCCTCTGCAGCCGGTGAGCGCCCATGGTTTTTCAAATATCCGCGGCTCATCCTTTGCGGCGGGTATAGAGACGGGTTCCATCATCTGCCCTAAAAGGCCATCACCCAATATCATGACCGGGTTCCTGTATTTATCGGCAAGTTCGAACGCAAATTGCGTATAATCCATGAGCTCCTGGGCCGAGGCCGGAGCCAAAACGATCAATTTGTAATCTCCGTGGCCGCCGCCCTTCACCGCTTGAAAATAATCCCCTTGCGACGGAGCGATATTCCCTAAACCGGGCCCGCCTCGCTGCATATTTACAATTACGCAGGGCAATTCACAACCCGCCATGTACGAGATGCCTTCCTGTTTCAGGCTTATGCCGGGGCTCGAAGATGATGTCATCGCCCTGGCGCCGGCGCATGCTGCCCCGAAGACCATATTAATCGCGGCAAGCTCTGACTCCGCCTGGATGAAGACCCCGCTCGTCTCATACATACGCTTTGCCATGTATGCGGTGAGTTCGTTCTGCGGGGTTATGGGATATCCGGCATAGAAGGTGCATCCGGCAAGCATTGCCCCTTCCCCGCATGCCTCATTTCCGCACATCAATATTTTATTCTTCATATTTTCGCTATTTAAATACCGTTATACCGCAGTCCGGGCATATTACCGCGCACATGGCGCAGCCCGTACACTTGCTGCTGCCTGAAAAATAAGCAGCCTTCACGCCTTTTACGTTCATCGACTCCGATATCTTTATCAATGCATTCGGGCAATTTACCACACAGAGATAGCAGCCCTTGCATCTGTCTTTATCTATTTTGATTTTAGCCATTTTTTCGCCTTATAACTTCATTAACAATTACATCGCAAATCGCTGCGGGTGTCAAGTTATACTTTGAAAATAGCTCGCCCCTCTTGCCGTGTTCTATGAACCTGGCCGGAAGGCCGAAACGCCTTACCTCTACGCCTCTTATTGAGGCCTTTTCTATAAATTCCAGGATGCCTGAACCAAAACCGCCGTCCAAAACACCCTCTTCTATCGTTACTATCCGCTTCGTGTCCCTGCATAGCCCGGATAACAGTTCCTCGTCTATCGGTTTGATGAACCTGGCATTCACTACGGCGGCCTTGATGCCTTTGGCCTCCAATAGCAACGCGGCGGCCATTGCCGTTTCGACCATACTGCCGATAGCGACGATAGAGACATCCTTTCCGGATCGCAGGATTTCCGCTTTGCCGAGGCTGATAGGTGCGTTAGATTCCGCGGATAACGACGATGATCCTCTTGGGTAGCGGATGGCTGCCGGCCCGTCAAGGGTAAGGGCGAATTCAAGCATCTTTTTAAGTTCGGCGGGAGAAGAGGGCGCCATCAAGGTAAGGTTCGGTAAAGTGCGCAGGTAAGCGATGTCGAATAAGCCGTGATGAGTTGGGCCGTCTTCTCCGACTAAGCCTGCCCTGTCGAGGCATAATACGACCGGCAGGTTCTGCAGACATACATCGTGGATTATCTGGTCGTAGCCGCGCTGTAAAAAAGTCGAGTAGATGGAGATGACCGGCCTGAAACCGCCGCGTGCAAGCCCGGCGCCGAGGCCGACAGCGTGCTCCTCGGCTATTCCGACGTCGAAAAAACGGTCCGGGAAGATGGCGGCGAATTTACCAAGGCCTGTCCCATCCAGCATTGCGGCGGTTATGCCGACGATCTTCGTATTGTTCACGGCCAGTTCCGCCAGCCTTTCGCCGAAAACTGGGGCGACGGAAC
>PLLI01000030.1 GCA_003140915.1 Candidatus Omnitrophota bacterium | reverse complement strand
CACGACGTATTTGTAGTCCAGCCGACATGTACGCCTTCGAACGAGAACCTCATGGAACTCTTGATCTTGATAGACGCGCTCAAACGGGCGTCGGCACAGAGGATAACGGCGGTCCTGCCATATTTCGGATACGCCAGGCAGGACAGGAANNAGTCCTCACCATCGATCTGCACGCCGGCCAGATCCAAGGCTTCTTTGATATCCCTCTCGACCATCTATTCGCTTTTACGATATTTACGGAATATATAAAGAAACTCAAACTTGATCATAACCTTGTCATAGTGTCACCCGACGTCGGCGGCATAAAGACGGCAAGGGCTTACGCCAAGCGCCTTAAATGTTCGCTCGCGATCGTAGACAAACGGCGCGTCAATGACAAAGAAGCGGAAGTCATGCACATAATGGGCGATGTCAAAGGCCGTCACGCTGTTATAGTCGACGACATGGTCGCTACGGCCGGTTCGCTCGTCGAAGCCGTTGACGCGATAAAAAAAGCCGGCGCCAAGGACGTATACGCGACTATTACGCATGCCGTTTTATGCGGACCCGCGATCGAGAGATTGAGAAAGTCGCGTCTGGAAGAACTGGTTGTTACGGATACCATACCTTTGGGAAAAGAGAAGATGCTGGATAAGATAAAAGTTCTCTCCGTCTCCTCACTTTTGGGCGAGGCGATAAAGAGGATACACGAGGAAGAGTCTATCAGTGTATTGTTTTCGTGAAGATAGCTGGAAACAGGGAACCGTAAGGAGCGTATTACAATGGAAAAGATAATACTAAAAGCGGAAATAAGGACTGCCGCCGGTAAAAAGGTTGCGAAAGATCTGCGTGCCAAAGGGTTCATCCCGGCCAATGTCTATAAAGGTTCAAAAGGCGCCGTGAGCCTTCAGGTATCAGCTGATAACCTTTTGGCGGTTTTGCATACCAAGGCCGGCGAGAACGTAATCATCACGTTGCAGATCTCCGGCGCTGGCAGCGCGAAAGAGAGCGGAGCGAAGCGCAGCCTCTCCGAAGGGGACAAGACAGTGGTCATAAAAGAGATCCAGCGCGAACCGATCAAAGACCGCATAATGCACGTGGATTTTAATGAGATATCCTTGACCGAGGCGTTGAAGGTCAACGTTCCCCTCACCTCCCGCGGAGAGCCCGTTGGGGTCAAGGTCGACGGCGGCGTGCTCGAGCATGTCATACGCGAACTGCAGGTCGAGTGTCTGCCCGCGGCAATACCGGAGAAACTGGAAGCCGATGTCACAAATCTCAAAATAGGTGATGCCATTTATGTGAAGAATATAGTACTGCCTGAAGGGGTCAAGGTATTGAACGATCCTGAGCTCATCGTAATGATAGTGAAGCCGCCCAAGGTCGAGGTAGTGAAGGAAGAGGTTGCGGCCGAAGGTGCTGTCGAACCCGAGCTCATAAGGAAGAAGAAGGAAGAGGAGGCCGAGGGCGAGGAAGAGGCTCAGAAGACAGCCAAGGAAGAGGCGAAGCCTGCGGCCGGCGGTGGCAAAGAAGAGAAGAAATAGGTGAAACTGATAATCGGACTCGGCAATCCCGGGTTAGAGTATAAAAACACCAAACATAACATAGGCTTTGAAGTCGTAAAAGCGCTTGCCAAGGAAAATAACATCAAGATAAACAAGCGGCTCCATTTTTCCATGGCCGGCAAGGGCAGGATAGCAGGCGCGGACGCAATACTGATATTGCCGCAGACGTACATGAACCTTTCCGGCAAAGCGGTAGGCGAAGCCTGCGGTCAGAATATGAAAGATATGCGCGAGCTCATAGTAGTCTGCGACGACATAAATATAGAGCTTGGCCGCATACGGTTAAGAGCATCGGGTTCTTCAGGCGGGCACAAGGGTCTGGCATCGGTCATAAGCACTTTGGGAAGAGACGATTTTGCCAGGCTGAGGATAGGTATCGCGACGGAGGTTCATAAAGGCGACATCACGAACTACGTGCTGAGCCCGTTCAAGCGTAAAGAGATGAGGAACGTTGCGCACGTGATAACGCTCGCTAAGGACGCTCTCATCTGCATGGTAGAGGACGGCATAGATAAGGCTATGGCCAAATTCAATAAGCGTAAGATCGGGACCTCATAAAATAAATTAACGTTTGAATAAAAAATGCTGTTATGGTAATCTAATCAAATACAATAGGAGATAAATAAAAGATGAATAATTACGAAATTTTGTTCATATTAAAGCCCGATCTCAACGAAGAGGGCGTCAAAAACACCACTAAAGCTATAACCGATTCCGTTACGAAGAACGGCGGCACCATAAAGAAAGAAGAGAACTGGGGTAAGAAGCAGCTTGTCTATCCGGTAAAGAAGGCCAAAGAAGGCTACTATTATAAATTGGACTTTCAGGCGCCCCCGGCCGCCGTCGAAAAGCTCGAAGCCGGATACAGGCTAAACGCCGACATACTGCGGACGATGGTAACGAAACGGTAGGAGAGGTAGAAATATGGCGGCAAATCTTAATAAAGTGCTTTTAATAGGCAACCTCACTAGAGACCCGGAGTTGCGGTACATACCGAGCGGGTCCGCTGTCGCGACATTTACCGTGGCCGTTAACAGGGTTTACAAAGATCAGGCCGGAGAGAAGAAAGAGCAGACGTCGTTCATAAGGGTCGTGGTCTGGGGCCGCAGGGCAGAGGTATGCGGCGAATATCTGTCGAAAGGGAGCCCTGTCTTCGTTGAGGGAAGGCTGCAGTCACGGGATTGGGAAACTCAGGACGGACAGAAGCGCAGCACCGTCGAGGTAGTGGCGGATAATATACAGTTCCTGCGGGGCGCCGTCAAGCAGGGCGCGCAGGCTCAAAGCCAACAAACACCGCCCGCTGAGGATATAGAAACGATAAACCTGAGCGATGAGCCGGCGATACCGGGCAGCGCGAAAAAAGAGGCCGGCGAAGGGCCGAAAAACACGGATGAAGAAGCGCCGTTTTAAAGGAGAAACTAATGTTCAAGCCATTCACTAAGAAACCGTTTGGCAAGCCTGAAAAAAAGAGACTCAAAAAAGACGCTAAGAAGAAGGTCTTTAAAAAGAGGCCATGCAGGTTCTGCGCGGACAAGGTCAAGAATCTCGACTTCATAGAATATCTCAGGTTCCAGAAATTCTTGACGGAGAGGGGCAAGATAGTGCCGTCCAGGATATCGGGCAACTGCGCAAAGCACCAGAGACAGCTTGCGAAGGCCATAAGGAAGGCACGCATAATGGCGCTTTTGCCTTTTGTGTCGGAATAAAGAGAAGAAGGGGCTGGCATGAAAGTAATTCTTTTACAAACAATAGACAGGCTCGGCAAGGCCGGAGACATTATCACTGTTAAAGAAGGCTATGCCAGAAATTACCTTATCCCGAAGAATGCGGCAAAAGAGGCGACAGCAGGCAATATGAAGATCCTCGAGTCGCTTAAGAAAAAACAAGCCGCAGAGGACGCGAAAGCCCTGGCGGAAATAAAGACAATCGCTGAGAAATTAACCGGGCTTGCTTTGACCATCCCTGCCCAGGCCGGCGAAGAGGATAAGCTTTTCGGATCCGTTTCCGGTGAGACGATAGCCGAGGCGCTGGCTGCGGAAGGAATGAAAGTAGATAAGCGCGACATAATCTTAGATGAACCCATCAAAAAACTCGGGTCTTATCAGGTAACGGTGAAATTGCATCCAGAGGTGAAGGCATCCCTGAACGTCTTGGTCGTTAAAAAATAGACAGGTATAATGGCACAAGATATTATTGAGAAACTCCCGCCCCAGAGCATAGAGGCCGAAATGGCCGTGCTAGGTTCGATGCTTTTGGACCGCGATTCGATATCGCAGGCCATAGAGACATTGGATGTCTCATATTTTTATAAAGACGCGCACAAGAAGATATATTCGATCGTCCTTAAATTATTCGACGAGAATAAAGGCGTAGATATCGTCACGCTCATCGAGGAGCTGAAGAGGGCCGGCTGGCTCGACGACGTCGGCGGTCCGGCTTACATAACCAACATATCTTCGAGCGTACCCACTACCGCGAATTTTGTCCACTACGCAAAGATAGTGAAAGAGAAAGCCCTGCTCAGGAACCTTATCACTACCGCCACCCAGATAGTCACGAGCTGTTACGATTCATCTCAGGAGATAGATACTATCCTCGATAAATCCGAACAGCTCATATTCGACGTGAGTTCAAAGAAAGTCGAATCGCGCTTTACGCCCCTGAGGGAAGTGATAAAAAATTCCATCGAGACGATAGATAACCTCTACCAGAGAAAAGAGAACATAACCGGGCTCGGTACGGGCTACAGGGACCTCGACATAAAGACCGCGGGATTCCAGCCGTCCGACCTCATAGTCATTGCCGGCCGTCCGTCGATGGGCAAGAGCGCCCTGGCGTCATGCATTGTCGAACATATAGGTGTCGTGGAAAAAGAGCCGGTCGCTTTCTTCTCGCTTGAAATGTCGAAGGAGCAGCTCGTCCAGAGAATGCTCTGTTCGCATGCGAGGGTCGATGCGCATAAGGTGAGGACAGGGTTTTTATCGCAAGCGGATTGGCCGAAGCTCGTCAGCGCCGCGGGCAAGCTTTCCGAAGCGCCGATATACATAGACGATTCACCGGGTTCGACGGTCCTTGAGATACGCACCAAGGCAAGGCGGCTTAAGGCGCAGTTCGATATAAAACTCATAGTATTGGATTACCTCCAGCTGATGCAGGGCAGGCTTGCGGCCGACAACAGACAACAGGAGATATCGGAGATATCGAGGTCGCTCAAATCTCTGGCCAGAGAGCTCAACGTGCCGTTGATCGCGATCAGCCAGCTTTCACGCGCCGTGGAGCAGAGATCGGACCACAGGCCCCAGCTTTCGGACCTGAGAGAATCCGGTGCGATAGAACAAGACGCGGACCTGGTACTTCTTCTCTTGAGGGAAGAGTATTATAACCCCACCGAAGAGAATAAAGGGGTGGCAGAGATCATAATAGCGAAACAGAGGAACGGCCCGGTCGGAACTTTGAATCTGGCGTTTCTGGGCGAATATATGAGATTTGAAAATCTGGCGCCGAAGAGCGAGGAGTTCATAGGCGTAGATATGGAGAACGCGTGACACGATGCCGAAAGGTAGCAGCCGGCTTTTCGATCGCACTATTTCTATTTCTGGCTACGGCAACAACTTCCAGCTGCGAAACTACCCCCCCGCCGTCGAACGAAGGCAAAACCATTACGGCAATAAATGTAAAAAATAATAAGACGATCAGCGCCGAGATCGTCTTGTCCAAGATACGGACAAAGACAGGCGATAAATTCAGCCAGGAGGTTCTGAACGACGACCTCAAAAAATTATACGCAACCCAGTATTTTACCGATATCTCGATAGACGTCGAAGATTCCAAAGAAGGTGTTTCTGTTACTTTCGTTGTCGAAGAGAAACCCGTGATCGAGGATATCGTCTTTAAAGGCAACAATGAATTCAGGCCGCAGAAATTGAAGTCTACTATGAAATCGAAACCGAACGAAATGCTCAATCTCGCTTTACTGGCCCAGGACATGTCTGAAATAAAAACGCTATACGTAAAGAGGGGATATCCGCAGGTCGATGCGAAATACGCGATCGATACGGACAAAGATACCAATAAAACCATTATCACTGTAACGATCGACGAGAAGGTCCATGTCAAGGTCGCTAGCGTAAAGATAACCGGCAACAAGGCTATCAAGACAAGAGATATAAGCAGGCTTCTCGGCACCAAGCCCGCATGGCTATTCAACCCCGGTGTCTTCAACGACGAGACCCTGCAGGACGACGTCGACAAGATAAAGTCTCTTTATGACGACATAGGGTTCATGGATACCGAAGTAACGCCGAAATTGAGCTATTCTCCCGACGGGAAGATCCTCGACGTTATCTTCGAAATAAAAGAGGGCAAGCAATACCTCATCGGTGACATAACGTTCAAAGGAGACCTCATCTATCCGGAGAAGAGCGTCAGGACGAATATCACGATGAAAAAAGGCAAGCCGTTCTCGACGAGGGCGCTTCGCGAAGACGTCTTTGCGATAAGGCAGTATTATTACAAGTACGGTTATATGAACGTTGTCGTCGATGTCGAGAAAAACCTGAACCCGCAGACCGGCAACGTGGAGCTGATCTATAATATAGAAACGAAAGAGATCGTTTACGTAGGCAAGATCGACATCCGCGGCAATCTGAAGACACGGGATGTTGTGGTGAGAAGAGAGCTGAGGATATTTCCCGGGGACAAATTTAACGGGGACAGGATCAGGCGTTCCAAAGAGAGGCTGTATAATCTCGGATTTTTCGAGAACGTAAGCTTTGACACCGAGCCTACGGAAGTGCCGAACGTCCAGAATCTCGTAATCAATGTCAAGGAGACGAAGACAGGAGAGTTTTCGTTCGGCGGCGGCTATAGTTCCGTAGATCTCCTGATGGGCTTTGCCGAGATCACNNTCACGCAAAGGAATTTTGATATACTTAATTTTCCGACGTTCACCGGCGGCGGGCAGAACTTGACCATCAGAGGAGAGATAGGCATGGTCCGGACAGATTATAATCTCGGGTGGACCGATCCGTGGATATTCGGTTTTCCGTTTCTCGGCGGATTCGATGTCTACAGGACATCCCATACCAAGGCAAGCGACGTCGGATGGATGTATGACGAAACGAGGACGGGCGGCGACCTGAAGCTGGGCAAGGAGATCACGGATACATTAAGAGGGGACCTCTATTACAGGCTGGAGGATGTGAACATATCCAATCTCGATAGTAACGTATCGCAGGACCTGAAGAACGAAGAGGGGAGTAACTACATATCCAGCTTAACGCTGGAATTGACGCAAGACACAAGAGATAACATCTTCAACCCGACGAAAGGTTATACTCTCAATGGTTCGATGGAAGATGCGGGCGGCGCCTTCGGCGGAGACAAGGAATTTTGGAAAGGCACCTTGTCGGGGGCGTATTATTACACCTTCTTCGATAAGCTGGTCCTGGAGGCGAAGGCGAGGGCAGGGCTGGCGGATTCGTACGGCGATACAGTGGATGTCCCGGTTTATGAGAGGTTCTACGCCGGCGGAGCGAACACCATACGCGGTTACAGAGAACGGTTTGTAGGGCCCAGAGATGTCGGATCCGGTGAGCCTATAGGAGGCGACGCGATACTTATAGGTAATATCGAGCTCACTTTCCCGATCTATGAAAAAGTGCTGAAGGCCGCGGTATTCTATGATATAGGCAACGTTTGGCCGAAAATAGGTGATTTTCTGGATAATGCGTCGCAGTTCAAATCCGGCGCCGGCATCGGCGTCAGGGTCAAGACGCCTCTCGGCCCGGTCAAGGTCGATTACGGTATTCCGCTCAGTAAAAATCATGAAGATAAACGGGAAGGGCAGTTTTATTTCAGTATGAGCAGGGGATTTTAACGAAGCATAAAAATAAAAAGGAGGAGTAAGATGAAGAAAGGGATAGCGTTATTGACGGCGATGTTATTTGCCGCGGGCCTGTTAGTGGGTCCGGTGTGCGAAAAGGTATTCGCGAAAGATATGAAGATCGCCTATGTGGACCTGGCGAAAGTATTCGATGAATATAGTAAGACCAAAGATTCAGAAAAAGTGCTCGAAGAGAAAGGCAAATCCAAAGAGGCCGAGAGAGCGAAGCTGGTCGATGAGGTAAAGAAAGCAAAAGACGAGCAGGCGCTCCTTTCCGACAAAGCGAAAGCAGAAAAACAGGGCGTCATTGACATTAAAATAAAAGCGCTCCAGGATTACGATACCAAAGCGAGAAATGATCTAATGAAAGACCGTAACGACATGCTGGGAGGCATAATGAAAGATATTGAGAAGGTTGTCACCGATTATGCCAAGGCGAGCGGCTACGATTTCGTTCTCAATTCCCGTATGCTGCTTTACGGCGCGGAACAATACGATATGACCAAGGATATATTGGCCAAATTGAACAAGTAGAAAACGGCAGGTCCATGCCAACAAAAGTCAAGGATATCGCGAAATTCGTTAATGGAGAACTTATCGGCAGCGGCGAGGTCCTGATCAGCGGCATAAACGGCGTGAATGAAGCCAGGGAAGGGGAACTGGCTTTAGTCGCCAGCCCAAAATACGCGGAACTTGTCAGGTCCACGAAGGCCAGTTGTGTTGTCGTGCCCAGGGACCTAAAAGGCGATTTTCACAAGCCCATCATAAAAGTCGATAATCCGTCCATAGCATTCTCCAGGGTCATAGAGATCATGATGCCCGGGAGGATACCTCACCCTAAAGGGACTCATCCTACGGCCGTTATAGCGAAAAGCGCGCAAATCGGAAAAGGCGCTTCATTCGGGCCTTATGTTGTCGTAGAAGAGGGCGCGTCTATCGGAGAAAACGCGATCCTCTACCCTTTCTGTTATATCGGGAAAAATACGAAAGTAGGTAAGGATTGTATAATTTATCCAAACGTCATCATAAGGGAAGAGATAACGATAGGCGATAGAGTAATTATCCATCCCGGCAGCGTAGTGGGATCGGACGGTTTCGGTTATGATGCCCGGGAAGACGGTACCAGCGCAAAGATACCGCAACTCGGTACAGTCATAATAGAGGATGATGTTGAGCTCGGCGCCTGCGTTACCGTGGACAGGGCGAGGTTCAGCAAGACCGTCATAGGGAAAGGCTCGAAGATAGATAATCTGGTGCAGATAGCTCACAATGTCATCATAGGTCCGAATTGCGTCGTTGCCGCGCAATCCGGGATATCGGGCAGTTCCGAATTAGGCAGGAACGTCATATTCGGCGGCCAGGTAGGAGTATCGGACCATGTCAAGATCGGCGATTTTGTCATTGCCGGCGCTAAGACAGGCGTCCATAAATCATTCCCGGCCAAAACAGTCTTATTCGGTTATCCGGCAAAGCCCATAGACAAAGCCAGAGAGATCATCGCGTCGGTGGGGCTTCTCCCAAAATTATTCGAGCGGGTCAGAAAGCTCGAAGCAAAAATAAAAGAATTAGAGAA
>PLLI01000008.1 GCA_003140915.1 Candidatus Omnitrophota bacterium | reverse complement strand
AGTACATTTTATTTATACACCTTGCATGGATCGAATATGCGTTTGCCTATGACTTCGAATTTACCGTCTTTATTCAATTTCCGGAAATAGCAGGTAAAATAACCCTCATGACAGGCGGCGCGATCCTGATCGACCTTGAATAGAAGAGAATTGCCCTCGCAGTCGATGCAGAGCGACTTCACCTTTTGTATACAGCCGCTCGTCTCGCCTTTTAACATCAGCCGCCCTTTGGATCGCCTGAATACATATACTTTTCCTTCCGCGAGCGTCTTCAGGAGAGCGTCTTTATTCATGTAGCAAAGGGTGAGGACCTCATTCGATTTTTCGTCCTGGATAACCGCCGGGACCAATCCTTTATCGTCGAATTTTACCTTCTCTAATAATTCCTTCACCCGCACCTTCTTTCTATTTTTTATAAAAAATATTTTCCCATATAATAACCTACACCCGATTAAAAGTAATATAAGAAGGTGCGGGGTTCATAACCTCACCGCCACTTTCCTTTCTTTTAGATAATCCTTCGCCTGCCGGACCGAATATTCCCGGAAATGGAATATCGATGCGGCAAGGACGGCATCCGCTTTGCCTTCGGTCAACGCTTCGTAAAGATGCTCGAGAGATCCTGCGCCGCCCGAAGCTATTACCGGTATCCTGACCGCCGTACTGATCTTGCCGGTCAGCGGGATGTCGTATCCTTCTTTAGTGCCGTCATAATCCATGCTCGTCAAGAGTATCTCGCCGGCGCCCAGGCGTTCGACTTTTTTCGCCCACTTGATCGCGTCAAGGCCGGTCGGCGTCCTGCCGCCGTTNNAAATACTTCCCACTCTTCTTTAGTGCGCGTCCGCGTTTTACACCTGGCGTCTATCGCGACGACTATGCATTGGCTGCCGAATCTCATCGAAGACCTTCTGATAAAATCCGGATCTTTCACCGCCGCTGTATTTATGGATACCTTGTCGCATCCGGCATTAAGAAGGCCCCTTATATCGTCTATGGTGCGTATCCCGCCGCCTACGGTAAACGGCAGGAATATGCTCTCCGCGACTTTTCTCGCAAGCTCCAGCGTGGTCTTCCTCTTTTCGTGGCTCGCAGTTATGTCCAGGAAGACGAGTTCGTCCGCGCCCTCCCTATCGTAATATTTCGCGTTCTCGACGGGATCGCCCGCGTCGCGCAGATTTATGAAATTCACGCCCTTAACGACCCGGCCGTCCTTTATGTCGAGGCACGGGATTATTCGCTTCGTCAGCATATTTCCATCGCTTCCGCCAGGTCTATCTTTCCTTCATAAAGAGCCTTGCCTATTATCATACCCTTCAGGCCGTTCTTCTCCAGCGCTTTAAGCTTTCTAACGTCATCGATCGTCGTGACGCCGCCCGCCGCTACTATCTCTGATTTCGATATCGACAAAAGTTCTTTCAGGCTTGCGATATTCGGCCCTTCAAGCATGCCGTCTTTGGATATATCCGTGTAATTGACAGTCGTGATCCCGAAGTCCGCAACTTCTTTCACCAGATCGGTTGCCTTGATACCTGTCTTCTCGGTCCAACCTTTTGCGTGAACGAGGCCGTCCTTGGCGTCTATCGCTACGATGACCATCTCTCGAAACTCGCTCTTCGAAACAGCCGCCAGGAATTTCTTATCGAGCGCCTTAGTCCCTATACAGACCTTCTCGACGCCAGCGTCCAGGACACGCTCTATGGTCCCCATGTCCCTTATGCCGCCGCCCAGTTCTATCTTCGCACTTACGGCCGTTACGATCTCTTTGACGATCTTTAAATTCCTGATCTCGCCCTCAAGCGCGCCGTCAAGATCGACGACGTGTATCAACCCGACGCCGAATGAGGCCCACTTTACGGCCATCTCGACGGGCGAATCCGAATATACGGTCGCCTCGACGGCTCTCCCCTGCGTCAGCCTCACCACCTTGCCGCCTTTTATGTCAACTGCCGGTATTACGATCATTATAGTCTCACAAAGTTTTTCAATATCCGCAATCCGGTCTCCTGGCTCTTCTCCGGATGGAACTGGAAAGCGTAAATATTGTCTTTGCATATCCCGGAAACAAAATTAAGACCGTAATCCGTCGTGGTCAGTATCACACTCCTGTCTTCGGGGGCAACGTAATACGAATGCACGAAGTACATGTACGATCCGGACGGCACCCCTTTCAAAATACTTGTGGCTTGTCCCCTTCGGGGAGGCTCCGCTTCGCTCCGCACTGACTTATGACTTGCGACCTTTATATTGTTCCATCCCATGTGAGGGACCTTCAGCGGGCTGCATCTGAATCGAAACCTCTTCGACTCGCCCTTCAAAATCGCGAGCCCCTTGACGCCGGGCGCTTCCGCGCTCTTCTCAAAGAGAAGCTGTAATCCGAGGCACAAGCCGAGGAACGGCTTTCCTTCGCCGATAGCGTCTTTGATCGGCTCGACGAGCTTCCGCCTTTTTAACTCTTTCATCGCCTCACCGAACGCGCCGACTCCCGGAAAGACGAGCTTCTCGCACCTGGACAGGTCTTTCGGGTTTGAAGTGACCCGCGTCCGCGCGCCGGCAACTTCAAGCGCCTTCTGGACGCTGCGAAGATTACCCATTCCATAGTCAATAACTGCTATCATAAATTACCCAAAACTCACTTTTGGGTTTAGGGGTTAGATAAACCTATACCCTACACCCTACGCTTTCTCAGTCGATCGTTCCCTTCGTCGACGGCACACCCTTACGCCTGACGTCGATCTGAGTTGCCTCATCAAGCGCTATGCCGAGCGCTTTGAATATCGCTTCCAGCACATGATGCGTATCCTGGCCCGAATAAATTTCCACATGCAGGTTCATATTGGCATTCTTGGCAAATGTATCCAGGAAATCCTTGCCGTCCTCTATCGTATAATGTTCCGCCGCCGCGAGTGTTCCGTCATATTTCGGCGCCGTCCATAGAAAGGCATATCTCCCGCCTATGTCGATCATGACTTTTGCCGCAGCCATATCCATCGGCACCTCTTTTGACCCGTATCGTTTGATGCCTTTACAATCCCCCATAGCTTCTTTGAACGCCTTGCCGAGGCATATCGCGACGTCTTCATTGGTGTGGTGCGTATCGACCTTCAGATCGCCTTTTGCCTTTAAAGTAAGATCAAATAATCCGTGGAACGCGAATAAAATCAGCATGTGGTCGAGAAACCCGATGCCTGTATTGATATCGGACTTACCCTCCCCATCGATCATGAGTTTTCCTGTTATGTCGGTTTCGGTGGTCTTACGTTTTATTGCCGCATTGCGTGTTTTTTTTGCCATATAGTCTCCCTTTTACCCTACAACCTACACCCTACAACCTACAACCCATCACTCAAACCTCACCTTTACCGAATCCAAGTGTTTCGTCAGCCGCTCTATGCCGGCGACTTTCTCGAGCGGCTCGCGCACCTTCTCGAGCGCTTTTTTCGTGTATGATATTATGTGCGAACTCTTGTAAAAATCGGATACGCCGAGGCCCGAGAAGAACCTGGCGCTCCCGCCGGTCGGCAGGACATGACTCGGCCCAGCCACATAATCGCCGACAGCCACCGGCGTGTACGGCCCCAGAAATATCGCTCCGGCATTCGTTATCTTCTTCGCTATCCTTTTCGGATCGTTCGTCAATATCTGCAGGTGTTCCGCCGCAAGCATGTTGGCGACCTCCGCCGCTTCGTCCATGTTCTTCACGACGATTATATATCCGCGTATATTTTCCTTCTTTAACGCCTGGGCCAGCCTCTTTGAATTCGTTATCAGTATCGCCAGACCCATGAAGTGCTCGGCCTGGGCTTCGAGGTCGGCCTTGATAAAATTAATATTCGACTGCTGGTTCGCAATGATAACGACCTCGGTCGGGCCAGCGAGCATATCTATGGCACAATACCCGAAGACCTGCCTCTTCGCTTCCGTCACATAGGCGTTGCCCGGGCCCACTATCTTGTCGACTTTCGGGACGGTCTTTGTCCCGAGTGCAAGCGCGGCTATACCTTGTGCGCCTCCTATCTTATATATCTCGTCGACCTTGAGAAGGTCGGCGACTACAAGGATGTGCGGATCGACCGACTTATACTGGTTCGGCGGCGTTACGAGGACGATCTTTTTCACCCCTGCCATCTTTGCCGGAATGACGGTCATATATACGCTTGAGACGAGCGGTACCGTCCCGCTCGGCACATAAACGCCTACGCGTTCGAGAGGGACCACCTGCTCGCCCAGAAGCACACCGTCCGCATCTTTGATCTTCCACGACTTCTTGAGCTGCTTCTTGTAAAATTTCTGGACGTTCTCCAGGACCACCTTCAGCGTCGATACGAATTCGGGCTTTATGTCCTGATAAGCGCCGGAGACTTCGCACTCGGAAACTTTAATATCCTTGCCGGAGAGCTTGACCTTGTCGAACTTTTTCGTATATTTTATGACTGCCTCATCGCCATAGAGCTTGACGTTCTCGATTATCTTCCTGACGCTCTCGGTGACCCGCTTGTTCCGCCCGGAATTACGTTCACAAAGTTTTTGGAATTGTTTGCTGCCGATTCGCACGAGTTTCATAATCGGTCTCCCTGAAGTTATCCACAATTGTAGCGCACCCTTAAGGGTGCGCTACAGCTTAACCAAGTTTTTTTGCAATATCTTCTTTTATCCTGTCTAAAGCCTCTTTCAATTTGCCGGCATTCTTCCCACCACCCTGAGCAACGTTCGGCTTTCCACCGCCTGAACCGTCAATTAAATGAGCTCCTTCTTTCGCAATAGCACCGACATTTACACCCTTTTTCATCACATCGTCGGTAACCGAAACAAAAAATATCGGCTTGCCATCTATACTTGTACCGAGCACAGTTGCGGCAGATTTAACTTTCTCTTTTATTTTATCGCTCAGAATTCTTAACGTTTCAATATCGGCATCTTGAATAATGCCAACAACGCATGTCGTACCAGCTATCACAGACGAAAAAGAAATACGCTCATCCAATTTCAAAATTTCTTCCTGACGCCTAGCCTCGATTCGATTCTTTTCTTCTTCTTTTTCCTTTTGAGCTTTTAGTTTTAAATTTTGAGTTTCGCGCTGTTCCTCTACCCATCTTTTTGCCGCTTCACCTGTTACGGCCTCGATACGCCGCACACCCGAAGCGATCGAGCTTTCGCCCGTTATCTTAAATAGTCCGATATCCTTCGTATTATCGGCGTGCGTCCCGCCGCAAAGTTCTTTCGAGACGTCTTTTATCGAAACGACGCGCACCTTCTCTTCGTATTTTTCTCCGAAGAGCGCCATTGCCCCTTCGCGTCTTGCCGCCTCCAGGTCTTCTATCTTTTTATGGACGGGGATCGCGGTCTTCACCCATTCGTTGACAAGTTCTTCAACACGCGCGATCTCGCGATTTTCCATCTTCTTCATATGCGTAAAGTCGAATCTCAAGTGCTCGTTGTCCACAAACGATCCTGTCTGATGGACGTGCTCGCCCAGGACTTTTCGCAGGGCCGACTGTAAAAGGTGTGTTGCCGTGTGATTCGCCGCTGTCTTCTTCCGAACGTCTTCGTCGATCGAGACCTTGGCGGTCTCGCCCTTTACTATCTTGCCGCGCAGTGTCTTCCCGATATGGACTATCGTAGTGCCGATCTTCTTCGCGTCTTCAACTT
>PLLI01000026.1 GCA_003140915.1 Candidatus Omnitrophota bacterium | reverse complement strand
CTCGTTCTGGATGAATCGACCTATACTCCGACATACGGGAAGTTCGTTGCAGAGCCTTTTGAGCGCGGGTACGGGGTAACTATCGGTAACAGCCTGAGAAGGGTCCTCATATCATCTATCGAAGGCGCCGCAGTGACCGGTATAAAGATCGCCGGAGTCCATCACGAATTTTCCGCTATAAACGGAGTCGTGGAAGATGTGCCGCAGGTTATCCTCAATATAAAAAAACTCGTACTCAAATCTCATTTCAAGATCCCGAAGTCTATAGTCATCGATGTCGAGAAGAAGGGCGAGATCACGGCAAAGGACATCAAGACCGACGAAACCGTCGAGATCGTGAACCCGGACCTTCACATAGCCACGCTTACTAAGAACGTCCGTTTTCAGGTAGAATTGGAAGTTGCCCGGGGGAGAGGCTACGTGCCGGCCGAGAGGAACAAGAAAGAGGGCCAGCCGATCGGGGTCATCGCCATCGATTCCATATTCACGCCCGTCACCAAGGTGAATTTTTTCGTTGAGAACACAAGGGTCGGACAGATAACCGATTACGATAAGGTGATCCTTGAGATTGCGACCAATGGTTCGATCGAGCCGAAAGAGGCGCTCCTCTACGCGTCGAACATTTTACAGAGGCACCTCGATATATTTGTCGGGTTCGGCAAACTTCCCGAAGAGGAAGAGGCGCCGATAGAGTCTGAGGAGCAGAAGCAGCTGAGGGAGAAGTTGAAAGTCCCGATATCGGAACTTGAGCTGTCGGTCAGAAGTTCCAACTGTCTGAGAGAAGCGAGGATAAAGACAATAGGTGACCTCGTAAAGAGAAGCGAGCTGGAAATGCTCAAATATAGGAATTTCGGAAAGAAGTCCCTCGCCGAGATCAATAAGATCCTCGTCGGGATGGGATTGTCGTTGGGCATGAAATTCGAAGAGGAACCCGCTAAGAAGGAAGAGTAGGAATAAGATGAGACACAGAAAAATGCGTTCAAAGCTGGGAATGAAGACCAGCCACAGAAAAGCGGCTTTCAGGAATATCGTAAAGAGCCTCCTGAAATACCAGAGGATCCAGATAAGTCTTGCGAGGGCCAAAGGCGTGCGTCGGCTCGCGGAGCGACTCATAACTTTATCTAAGACCGATACGGTTGTTGCGCGCAGGCATGCATTCGATATCCTGACGGATCGTGACCTGGTCGGCAAATTATTCAACGAAACGGCTCCGCTTTTTAAGAATAGGACGAGCGGCTATACGCGTATCATACCTTTAGGTTTCAGACGCGGAGACGGCGCCAGCATGTGTTTCCTCGAGCTCACAGAGAAGAAGATCGTCGAGAAAATGCCGAAAAATAAAAAAGCGAAGGGCGAAGAGGCAAAGCCTGAAGCAGAGGCGAAGCACGAAGCAAAAGCCGGTGCGCCTGAAGCGGCGAAAGAGGAAAAGCGGGCAAAAGAGGAACATAAGAAAGAAGCCAAGAAGTTAGAAGCAGAGAAGATCACGGAGAGGGTCAAGAGCGAGGACAAGAAGCTCGCCGATAAGAGGGGATTCATGAAGAACCTCCGCGGCCTTTTCCGCAAGCGAGGCGATTTCTAACTCATAGTCAGTAACTGCAATTCAAAGCCCCTCGGCAAAACCGAGGGGCTTTTCGTTTCGGAAGTCATCCCCTCTCGGGGGGACCCCTTCAGCATGAACGAAAAGCTCTGCCGACGGTTTTTTGCTTGCAAAACACTAATACTGGTTCACTAACAGAGTAAAATTGGTGCGTGATTTGAAATGCTTAAAACCTTGTCGAGAACAGGACGGAAGTGCTATAATTTGGAGACGATATGACTGCCTCATCATTTGGGCGGTAAGGAAGTTAAGAGGAGAAACGATATGAGAAAATGTCCCAGTAAAGAGACAAATCATGGAATACAAAAACAGCAGGAAAAGCCGCTATCATTATTTATTAAGATTTCTATGCTGTTAGCAGGATTGGCGGGGTTAATAGCGATTGGCATAATAATAGTTATTATTTTTGCAATAACAGTTGGCGGAGACCGTTATTATACTTTGAAGGCTAGAAAAGAATATATTGAAAATATTGACAAACACTCAAAGGCAGAGTTTTTACAATTTATCCGAGACGGAGAAGAATATGTTATAAAACACCCAGGAGATGAAGAAAGCCGTAAGCTACTTGAAGAAGCGAAGAAAAAATGGGCGGACAAAATGTTAAAGGAAAAGCCCCAGTAAAATTTTCCGCTGTAATTTCCTAAAACTCCATTTCACTCCATTAAATCACGCGTATAGCTTGACCATTAATAGTGAACCAGTGTGTGTAATTGGGAATTTTTCGATTCCCGTTGAAGGAAATCCCCGCAGCGAAATTTTACATGGCNNGCACAATCCCGAAAGGGGATTTCCATTTTCCCGCTTGAAAATTCCCACATTTATACTATAATATATAAGCTAATATAAGGGTATAAGTGCTATGGAACTTGCTAAAAGAGTCTCAGATATAGCGGAATCGGTGACGCTGCAGATAACTTCCAGGGCCAAGAAGATGGTCAGGGAAGGCATCGACGTGGTCAATTTTGCTGCCGGGGAGCCGGATTTCGACACGCCTATGCATATAAAGGCCGCNNAAGCCATCTCCGCGAAATTCAAGAAGGATAACGGCCTCGATTATGCCGCAAGCCAGATCATCGTATCGAACGGCGCAAAGCATTCCCTGAATAACATATTTCAGGTATTGTGCGAAGAGGGCGATGAAGTATTGATACCTGCGCCTTATTGGCTGAGTTATCCCGCGATGGCGAAGATGGCCTCGGCTAAACCAGTATTCGTAAAGGGTTCGAGCAATAATAACTTTAAGGTTACCGAGAAAGAGCTTGCCTCGAAAATTACGAAAAAGACGAAATGCCTTATATTGAACAGCCCATCCAACCCTACGGGCGCTATTTACTCGCTTAATGAACTGAAGTTCATCGCAAAACTTGCCGTGGCGAATAAATTTTATGTAATAAGCGACGAGATCTATGAGAAACTGGTTTACGGTAAGGCGAAACATGTTTCCATTGCCTCGCTTGGCAAGGATATTTACGATTACACTATCACGGTCAATGGCCTGTCCAAAAGTTATTCGATGACAGGCTGGCGTATCGGCTATGCTGCCGGCCCGGCAGAGATAATGAAAGCCGCAGCGAACCTGCAGAGCCATTCGGCTTCGAATGCGAGCTCTATAAGCCAGAGGGCGGCTTTTGCCGCCATCACCGGCGACCAGAGGTGTGCCGAAGAGATGCGAGCGGAGTTCGAAAAACGGCGCGATCTCATGGTCTCGAGGATCGACAAGTTGGGTAAAATATCCTGCGTGGAACCGGAAGGCGCTTTTTACGTATT
>PLLI01000126.1 GCA_003140915.1 Candidatus Omnitrophota bacterium | reverse complement strand
CGGTCTGGTCTCCTTTTAGCTTAACGCATCCGTATTTGGGCATGATCACCCTCACATCCACGCCCATCTCTTCGAGGGCGATCGGCAGGCTGCCCGCCACGTCGGCCAACCCTCCCGTCTTGGCGAACGGCACCACCTCGCTCGCCGCTAAGAGCAACTTTAATTTACTCATGCCACCTCCAAGTTAATTAAGCCAGGGGGTTAGCTAAGTGCCGAGATCCCCGATCTCGGCCATCTCCAGCCAATTCGAGCCTACCTCTATATGCGCCTCCACAGGCACATTTAATTTGATTATCTCTTCCATCCCCTTTTTGACTATCTCCTTCGCCTTGCCAAGCTCCGCTTTAGGAACATCGAATACGAGCTCGTCGTGGACCTGCATCGTCATCCGCGTCTTCATTCCGCCATTCGTGAGTTTCTCGTTGATCGCTATCATTGCCACCTTTATAACGTCCGCGGCCGAGCCCTGAATAGGCGCGTTTATCGCGGTCCTCTCGGCAAATTGCCTGATTCGCATGTCCGGATTATTTATCTCGGGGATGTAGCGCCTTCTGCCGAGTATGGTCGTAACAAAACCCTTCTGTCTCGCCTCCTCCATCAGGCCCTCGAGATATTGTCTGACGTCCGGGTATCTTTCGAAATAAGCGTCGATGAACTCCTTGGCCTTGTCGACGCCGATATTCAGACTTTGCGAAAGGCCGTACGGGCTCATCCCGTAGACGATCCCGAAATTTACCGTCTTGGCCATGCTGCGCATCTCGGAAGTCACTTCTTTCTCTTTAACGCCGAATACTAGGCTCGCGGTGAACGCGTGAATGTCGAGCCCTTCTTTAAAAGCCTTCAGGAGCTGCTTGTCGCCCGAAAGATGGGCGAGGATCCTCAGCTCTATCTGCGAATAATCGGCCGACAAGAGGCAGTTTGCATCCGACGATGGTATGAACGCCTTCCTGATCTTTTTACCCTCATCGGTCTTTATCGGGATATTCTGCAGGTTGGGCCCACTCGACGAGAGCCTGCCGGTAGCGGTGACCGTCTGGTTGAACGACGTGTGGACCCGGCCGGTCTTTGGATTTATCAATTCCGGCAATGAATCGACGTAAGTCGATTTTAACTTCGCGAGCTCCCTGTATTCCAAAAGCATCTTCGGCAGTTTGTGCTCGGCGGCCAGTTTAACTAGCACCTCTTCGTTCGTCGATATCCCCGTCTTCGTCTTTTTCACGACAGGAAGCTTTAATTTTTCAAATAATATTTTGGATAACTGTTTCGGTGAATTTATATTGAATTCTTCCCCGGCGAGATCATAGATATCTTTGGTCAGCTTATCGAGTTTATGCGCCATCTCTTTGGAAAGTTTGGCGAGGTACTCCTTGTCGATGGCCACGCCGTTTATCTCCATGATCGCCAGGACTTTTATCAGAGGTATCTCGACGTCGTAAAAGAGCTTGTCGAGCCCTTTATCCGCTATATCCTTTTCCAGTATCTTTTTCAGCCTGAGCGTAACATCCGAATCCTCGCAGCAATAGTCCGCCACCTTCTTCACATCGACCTTATCCATCGTTATAGCGGTCTTACCTTTGCCGATAAGCTCTTCGATCGGTGTCGTCATTTTGTGGCTCAAATATTCGAGGCAGATATCGTCGAGGCCATGGTTCAATTTCGATGGATTGAGCACGTAGGACGCTACCATCGTATCGAAACTTATGCCTTTTAATTCGATGCCGTTATTGGCAAGGACGATATATTCGTATTTTATGTTCTGCCCTGTTTTCGTTATCTTTTCATTTTCAAAAATGGGCTTGAGCGCGCCAAGGACATTCTCCACAGTAAAATATTTATTCACCCCGCTCTTTCTTCCCAAATCTTCGCTATTCATAGAAAGGGCGGGGTTCATCGGAACGTAAAACGCGTGCCCTATCTTCCACGAGAACGATACGCCGACGGGCGCAGCCAGCATCGGGTCTTCGCTCGTCGTCTCAAAGTCAAAGGTAAACTCTTTCAAATCCGCAAGCTCATCGACGAGTTTTTTGAACGCCTTCTCGTCCTCGATTAGTTCATAGGTAGACTTAAGAGTCCCTTTGGGTGTCACGTTCTTTAAAAGCGATTTGAATTCCAGCTCTTTGAAAAATTCGAGAAGCTTTTTCTGGTCCGGCTCCTTCAACTCGAGTTCTTTGAAATCTATCTTTATCGGGACGTTTTCGTCGAGAAGGGCAAGCTCTTTACTGAGATACGCCATCTCCTTATTCTCGCTCAATATGCGTTTTCTTGCCTCGCTTTTTATCTTGTCAATATTGTTGTAAACGCCGTCGAGGGAGCCGAACTCCGCTATCAATTCCACCGCTGTCTTCTCTCCGATGCCTTTGACTCCGGGTATGTTGTCTATGGCGTCGCCCATCAGGCTCATTATGTCTATCATCCTGTCAGGCTCGACCCCGTATTCCTCTTTCACCTTGGCCGCGTCGTAGATAAGGCCTTCCTTGTGCGGGCTGTAGACCTTGATATGGGAGCCGACTATCTGGAGCGCGTCCTTATCGCCGGTGACGATAAATGTCTCGACATCCTTCTCCTCCGCCCTTCTGGCGATCGTAGCGAGGACGTCGTCTGCCTCGTAACCTTCAACTTCGAATATCGGGATATTGTACGCCGCGACTATCCTTTTTATATACGGCATCTGGCCCACCAGGTCGTCCGGCATGGGCTTGCGCTGGATCTTATAATCTTCATACTTCTTGTGCCGGAACGTCGGGCCCTTCAGGTCGAACGCTACCGCCAGCATATCCGGCTTGTTTTCCTTAACGATCTTATTCAACATCGTGACAAAGCCGTATATGGCATTCGTGGGCCTGCCCTTCGAATTTGTAAGAGCCCTTATGGCATAGAATGCCCTATAGCAAAATGAATTACCATCAATAAGAAATAATTTCTTCTTGGACATTACGCAGGCTTGCCTTATCAGGTCAGAGTCGAGAAGGATATTTTTGACATTTTTTATTTTGGGATTTAGTCTATTTTTCGAATTGAATTGACCTTAAAAGAAAGGGAATTCGATTGTTAACACCTTCAAGTATACGAATATACGTGATTTTTGTCAAGCATTATTGCTAAATTTTTAATTCTTAACTTCACGCATATTGTTAGAAAGGTAGTTACCGGTAAGATCGTCGATCGCCTGGGTCAATTCCTGGATCCTGAGCTCCTTATCAAACCGGGCCCTCAGGTCCCTGGGCGGCGAGGCAATGATGTCAAACTGAAGACGCTTCCGCTCGTAGTATATCCTTCTCAGATCATCGAGTATGTCGTTCCTTAGTTGCGTATTGAGCCGCGAACGGACGTCGATATTGGTCTGGCTATCGCTCCAGATGAGCCCGGAGACGTCCCACGAAACCGAAACATCGAGGGCATTGTAGAGATCGTCGGGGCCTACAGAGACATAGTCTTTCGTCGCGCTAGTGTATATCTCCTGATTGGTGGACCGGTGGTTGTCGATCCCGAAAGAGACCTTCGGCACGAGCGCCCTGAGTTTCGAATCCCGCTGCCAGTTTTTTATCTTGTCGGGGCTCACATCGCAGAACTTCACGGCCGCCTGTTGTAATTCCCTGAACGACGGCTCGTTTGCGAACATTATCTTAAAGGACTTGAGATTCTTCTCGATGTCGATATATTGATCAGCCGCATACTTGCCGGCCTCCAGCTTGTATAAGCCCTTCTCCGTTACGGCCAATAACCCTTTCTCGTCTTCTCCCGAAAAGAGAAGGCCCGATACGCTGCAGGCCCGGTCCATCCCTTTATATAGCTCCTTCCATGCGTTTTTATTATCTGCAAATTCAAAGACGCCCTTGGTCGTGGCGCAATATAGCTTCTCCGTCCTTTTAGAAGGCAGGATGTAATTAACAATACCGGCCAGACCGTATCTAGGAATCGCCTGCCATGACTTGCCTTCATCGTTCGAATAGAGGATATTTTTATTTGCCCCGATATATATTCTTGAACCTTTGACCTTAACACAATTCACGGCGCTTGTCGGTTCTTCGCTTTCGGACTGCTCTTGCGGCTCTTCGGAAGAACCGGCATCCGCATTTTCAATGGCGCCATTAGAGGCGCTGTTAACGTATAAGCGTTCCCATGCTTCTTCACCCGGCTTCCTTATATATAAGCCGTCATCGCCGGCAGCATAGATAACGTCTTTATTCAACGCCGCGCACTTTATCCTCTTATTACCGATATTGGCGCTTATGTCATGCCAGTTTGAGCCAAGATCTTCGCTCAGGAATACGCCTCTCTCGGTAGAGATGACAACCTTTCTGGGATTGTATCGGGAAACGTCTATCGAAAGGATATTGTTCTTTCCCGGGATTATCGTCCTGAATACATCGCGCCAGCTCTTGCCGCCGTCCGCGGACCTGAATAGGCCGTGCCGCGTCCCGAGAAGAAGATTTTTCTCCTTGCCGCCAAGGCAGGTTATCTCGTTCTCTCCCGGCGGGAGCGAAAAGACCTCTTCCCACTTATCTCCTTGCAATATATCACTTATCTTATAAAGTCCGGTGCGCGTGGCAAGATACGCCGCGCCGTCATCGATAACCATTGCGCGCATTTCGACATTTCTTATATTACCGTCCTTGCCGGTGTATATCTCCTGGGACTGAGCTACTCCCTGCATAGATATGAGGATCAACAGTGAAATAAGAAGTTTATACATAAATGCCCCCTTATTAGTTAAGCCAACACGCACTTGTAGTGAGTATTGGGTAGTGAGTAGTGTGTTAGGTAATTGGTAGTGGGTAGTGAGGCTATCGCTACTTCCACTTCTTACCTAAACAATATAACTGTTTTCCGGATAAATCATATACCTTGATCAAATTATCGCAAATAGCGGCATCGACATGTTTGCTATAAATATCTCTACATACGCTTAAGTGAACCATCATTTCGTTGCACTCGCCAATGGCGTCTGATATGTATTTAAGCCAACTCCGCTTATGATGCCTCTTTGAGTATCCTTCTGCTATTATAGCAATTGGCGCCTTGGAAGCGCGTCTCAACTGGCTGACTAAATCATAAAGCTCTTCCTTGGGAAGCCGCGGCACTATAATCAAATTCACTTTCTTCATAGCTTCATATAAATTCTGATAAACATACAAATCTGTAAAGCTACGCACTGGCCCATTACGCAACATATCTCTTTACTCCATTCATTTTTCCCACTACTCACTACCCACTACCTAACCCACTACCCATTACACACTACCCACTGCTACCTCAATCATGGCTTGACACTATATCATTGATTTTACTCTTTGTCAAATTATTTTTAATTATTTATCAAATAGAAATATAAAAAAAATCCCTTTTATCTGAAGTGGATGATCGCCCACCGGCCGGCAATATGGCTGAGTGCTATAACGATGACGGCTATCGCGATATGCTCGAACATCGCTACGTAGGGGTTCACCTCTTCCGCTCTGGCGATCGAATAACTCAGTATCCCTAAAAGCGTGAGCCCCCAGATGATCGCGCAGGTTACGGCCCAGTTAATTGGCAGGATGGTTACGAGAAGAATGAACGTCAAAGAGACAAGAAAACGCGCGAGGAAATTAGTGAAGGTCGATATCCAGACCTCCCGCCTTGTAATGCATTCCGATTCCTGATAAACGTGGATGCCCAGCGAATCGGAGATATTGTCGGCCAGCGCGATAATGAGGATGCCGCCTATGATGCCTAATTTGGGATGGGCCATCGTATCCAGCCCCACGATAAGGCTAAGGTTGGTGATGATGGCGGAGGTCGTACCGAAACTGAACTTAGTCTGGTACATCCGGCATTTATTTTTTATATACTCTATCATCAGGGAACATAATAATACCTGGCGGGATTTAAATCAAGAGGTTTTTTTGCTCCACATCAAATATCGCTGACGCCCTTATACCAGTTCAGGGAAGCCTCCGGCAGCGAGATCTCGCTGC
>PLLI01000043.1 GCA_003140915.1 Candidatus Omnitrophota bacterium | reverse complement strand
GTCCTGGATGGTCAAGATGCGCTTCAGCAGCTGCCCCTTGCCCACCTGCTGGGTGGCGGCAGTGCTAGTCGCCGGGCTATCCGCCGCGGCCACAGGGATGACGCCGAAAAGCAAGACCGCCGAAATGAGCAGTCCGCTCACGATAACGATTATTTTCTGTTTCATATTCCGGGCCTCCTGAGTATCATTGTAAAAGACAATCATTATCCCCATATTATCCGTTTGTAAATTATATGTAAAATTAATGATTCTCCGGGCCAGCATCTGACTGCGGGATGCGTGTATTCATGCGAAAATGGGTTATTGAAGCCGTCAGCCGTTAAGCGTATGATTTACTCCGGCGATTCATTCGACAGGTTATCCCCTTAAATAAACACTTGGCTGGTAAATGTAGGGGCATATAATGAAAAATATCACCGGACATCCCGCTCTCCTTCTTGGAGCAGCCGTCGTTTTGTTGTTTTCGTCAGGTTGCAGAAATAACCGCACCCCTCCGCTGGTCCCCGACGGGCCGGTCTATTCCGTCGGTAAAGGGCCGCTTGCGATTTGCTCGGACGGAACGAACATCTGGATAGCTGACTCCGACGGCGCTTCGGTTTCGGAACTGAGATGCTCGGACGGCGCCGTCCTGGGTATTTATCCGGTGGGACAGGGGCCGAACGCGATCTGCTATGACGGAGCCAATATCTGGGTGGCCAATGGAGATGACGATACCGTAATCGAACTCAGGGACAGCGGCGGTGCGCTCATGGGCACGTTCCCGGTAGGGACCGGCCCCAGCGCGCTTTGTTCGGATGGGGCGCATATCTGGGTGGCTGATGCGGACGATGATACAGTCACGGAACTTGATTCTTCCGACGGAAAAATTTTAGGGACTTTCCCGGTGGGGACGGGGCCGCTGGCGGTTTGCTTCGACGGGGTGAACCTTTGGGTAGCAAATTCCGATGACGACACTATTTCCGAGCTTAAAACCAGTGACGGCACGCTGGTGGGTACCTTCGCAGCTGAAAGCACGCCCGATGCACTCTGTTTCGACGGGGCGAATGTTTGGGTTGCCAACAGTTCAACTAACACGGTCACCGAACGCAGGGCTGCCGACGGCAGCCTGGTCGGCACTTTTAACGTGGGCGACTTCCCCGATGCCATCTGCCAGGGAAACGGAAGCATCTGGGCAGCCAACCTGATGGGCAATGACGTAACAAAAGTGGTTCCCGGCGTGGCCTCGTCCGGCAGTTTCGTCAGCGGCGGAGGCCCCAGCGGATGTGTTTATGCGGCAGGCAGTATCTGGGTTTGCAACTACTTCGACGATAATGTGACCAGGCTGGCCGCCTGACGAAGGCCCTTTCGCCCGGTTGTGGCTTACCTTTCTTCGCCGGATTACGGCTGTCTTTTCAGGGTAGCGGCAGTCCCGCGTTTCTGCTCAACTACTGGCGCAAATCCCACCGATATGGTTTAATTCTTAACGTAACACGGAAAAACGATGAACATCGAACCGGCCGGTCAGCGTTATCCCCGCTGGATGCCTACGGCGGGCGGTGTATTGAGCATAATTTCCGGATCCCTCTGGATCATAGGCAGTATCTTTTTGCTGGTGTTCAGCGATGTCATCGGGTCGCGGGTCCTGCGGACATTTTTCCCCTCGTCCGCCTGGCAGCATTGAGGCTGGCCGGTGGTAATCGTGGGCGTCGCCTCGATATTATTCATGATTATCGACGCGGTAGCGATCACAGGCGGGATATTTGCGGTGCAGAGGAAACAATGGGGTTGGGCGCTGAGAAGCGGGATATGCGCCGCCGTTGCTTCACGGATTCTGGGCGTCATCGCCTTGATTTTTATAGCGCTTTCCAGGAAGGAATTTGAATAATATGCGAATCTCTCAGCTATTCGGAAGTAGGTTGCGCGAAATACCTGCGGAGGCCGATACAGACAGCCATCGCCTGCTCCTCCGTGCAGGCATGATCAGCCAGCTCGTGGCCGGGGTATATTCCTATATGCCCCTGGCACTCCGCGCTCTGCGCAAAATAGAAAATATCGTGCGCGATGAAATGAATAAAACAGGCGCCCAGGAAGTGCAGATGCCTTCCCTGCAGCCCATCGAGCTCTGGCAGAAATCAGGCCGTGATGTAGCCATGGGGCAAACGCTTTTTCATTTATCGGACCGCAAAGAGCGTGAACTCGTTCTCGGGCCCACCCACGAAGAGATAATCACGGATCTCGTCGCTAATAACGTAAAATCGTATAAGGAACTTCCGCTTATCCTGTACCAGATCCAGACCAAGTTCAGGGACGAACCCAGACCGCGTTTCGGCATCATGAGGACGTCCGAATTTATAATGAAGGATGCGTATAGTTTTGACTGCGATACAGAAGGATTGGAGAAGAGTTATAAAAAGATGTTCGACGCGTATTGCAGGATATTCGAGCGATGCTCCCTGCCGTACATAGCGGTAGAGGCCGATCCCGGCATCATGGGCGGCAATATATCGCACGAGTTCATGATCCCGACACCTGCGGGAGAAGACAGGGTCGTCGTTTGCGGGAAGTGCAAATATTCGGCGAGCACGGAAGTCGCGAAGTGTAAGGAAAGCGGCGCGCCGTCAAAGGAGAAGAAGTTGCCGATCGCCGAGGTAGAGACGCCCGGGATCATGACGATCGATAAGGTTTCGGGACTTTTGAAGGTCGGCCCGGAGCGGCTGGTAAAGACGCTTATCTACAAGTGCGATGATAAGATCGTGGCGCTCCTTTTGCGCGGCGATTTCGGTGCCAATGAAGCGAAGGTAAAGAATTATTTAAAGTGCGCGTCCCTCGAACTGGCCGACGCTAAGACGATAGAAGAAGTCACGGGAGCGCCCGTCGGATTTTCCGGCCCGGTAAAATTAAGGAACACCAGGATAATCGCGGATAACAGCGTGAAGGGCATGGTCAATTTCGTTGCGGGCGCGAATAAAAAAGATGCGCATCTTATAAACGTCAATATCGACCGGGATTTTGAGACGAAGGAGTTCGGTGATTTCAGGATGATAACAGAAACCGACGGGTGTCCCGCCTGCGGCAAACCGATACAGATAAAACAAGCGATAGAAGTTGGCCACACGTTCAAGCTCGGCACAAAATATTCGGACGCGCTTGGCGCCAAATTCCTCGACAAGGACGGCACTGAACATGCCGCTATCATGGGATGTTATGGCATCGGCGTCAACCGCATAATGGCCAGCCTTATAGAGACCTCCAATGACAAAGACGGCATTATCTGGCCTCTCACGATAGCGCCATACAGTATAATAATAACCGCGTTGAATATGGAAGATAAGAAGGTCAGGGAGGTCTCTGAGGATATTCATGGAAAGCTCATCAGGGCCGGATATGACTGCCTCTTCGACGACAGGAATGATTCTGCCGGCGTCAAGTTCAAAGACGCGGACCTCCTGGGCATACCTATAAAAGTTATAGTCGGCGCGCGGAACGCCAAGAAGGGTGTCCTTGAGATCAAGGATAGGAAAACCGGCAAAGTTGAGAATGTAGGGCAGGAAGAACTTCTCTCTTTTTTGAAAAATTACGTACGCGCCCAGTAACAAAATGGCCCTTGCGCTTTCCCACTTTGGTGTTGTTGAAGTATTAACAGAAACGGCAATATGCCCAGCCTCCCCGGAATAAACGCAAAAGAATTACCCATCCACCTGATAGATGACCTTACCCGGCTATGCAACCGCCGATTCATTTACAAGAATATGCCCGAAATCATCAGTCAAGACGAAGCCTTTAGCAAAAGGACTTCTCTCTTCATGATAGACGTGGACAAATTTAAAAAGGTAAACGATACTTTTGGACATTTGGCAGGAGACGATCTATTGGTGAAATTAGCCAATGTGATAAAAAGGACCGTTGCCGAGGAAGGCATTGTAGCCAGATACGGGGGAGATGAATTTTTAATCCTGCTGCCCGGGAAAGATGAGGTTCAGGCCCGTGAATTTAGTCAGGCCATATTGCAGAACACATCACGATTCAAATGGTCGATCAAAGGAAAGGATTTTGCCGGTCAGGACATCAGTATAGGTATCGCCGTCTATCCGAAGGACGCTGCAACGTTGCCGGAACTTATCGATTGTGCAGACCAGGCTTTATATGCCGCGAAGAAATCCAGCGAAACCAAGATATTTTCCTATAGATCTGTTGGTAATGAAATAAAAAGCCAGACCATCTTAAGGAAGATGCTTCTCCGTCCGCCTTTAGCAGGCCGCGCGGCGGAACTTGCCGATCTCAAAAAATATTATAAAATTTCCGAAGCAGGTACAAAACAGAAGATATTGGTAGAAGGCGAGCTTGGTATCGGCAAAACCAGGCTTCTACAGGAGCTTGCCGGCTGGACGGAAAAAAAAGATGCGTTTTTTCTGTTTTGTAAATTAGAGCGAAAGGAAGAGGGCGGTCCCCTTGCCGCACTGGCGGATTTGCTACGGCTGATAGCAAATTCGACAGATGCCGATAAATTCAGGGATATCCTCACTAAACTTATGCCTTCGGAACTTTCGGAAATTTTATATCTATATCCGCCCGCCAAAGATTTCGTCAAAAATGCGTTTTCTAAAATGGAGCCCAAAAGAAGAGCCAGCAATCTCATTTCCGCCCTGTATAAAATATTGGTCGATATCGCAGGCGAAAAGACATTGGTCTTAGCCGTTGATAATCTCCATTATGCAAATCAGTTCACTTTACGGTTCTTCTCGCTGCTTCTGGGGGTCTCCGACGTTGCGAAATGCCTGTTTATAGGGACATACGACGGAAAAGAAACGGGCGAGATCCTGGAAAATTTTTTGGCTAAAGATACTTTTACGGCCATAAAACTTAACCCGTTCCTAAAAGATGAAGTTATCCAGCTGATCTCTTCGATCTTTCCTGCTCTTGAAGCCGAAACTAAGCTGACCGAAAATCTTTTCAAAATAAGCAAAGGAAACCCGCTTTTACTGTGCCAGATATTGTCATCCCTGGTCGACAAAGGCTATATCCAATATGAAAATAAAAAATGGGTCCTTAAAAAAGCTGATCTTAAAGATATTCCGGATTCTTTGTCCGGCGCCGCAGGATCGTTGCTGGACAATTTAGACGATGAAACAAAAAAGATGCTCGCTCTCGCCGCGGCAACGGGAGGAAAAGTTGAGCTCGATATTTTAACGAATATCAGCGGCTACAACGAAGGGCGCTTGTTGGAGCTGTTAGACCGGGCAATAAGACTGGGATTGATAGACTCGCCTGACTTTAATTTTGATTCACTTTCTTTTCGGACGGAGCCGGCCAGAAAAGCCGTTGCCGGCGCGATCCCGGCCTCGGAAGCGGAGTCCATTCACCGAAAACTTGCCGAATTTATCAAAGAACGCTATAAAGATGAGCTTCCGACTCAACTTGACCGCCTGATCCATCAGTTAGGCCTGGCCCGGGAGAAAGTTTCCGAATCGGAATACAAGAATTTCAGCCGGAAAATGGATCAGGAATTTTCTCTGTCTGAAAAATTAACGGATATTTTAGACAGACAGAGAGAGGGGATGGCCAGTATCGAAGAACTTTTAGAAAGGCCGCTCAGCACGGAAAGCACAAAGATTATCAAGGATACAATATTGGTAATGAAGGCAGCCGTCATGGGAACTTTGATTTATCCACCAGGCAATAGTATGAGGATGGATTTTGAAAACAGGGCCTATGAACTGATACTTGCGATTCTTAAGAACGATCCCATCTTCACCATCTCTAACATAGAAGGCAAAGTGCTGGTGAACGGCTATGTGCCTAAGTATGTCGATGTTAAGAATAGCATCGGTTTTACCCTTGTGGGCATGATGGAAGATTACAGAATAAGCAGTATAACTTTCAAGAGCGGATTAGAAAAAGAAGAGTTTGAACATTTCCTGCATTGCCTCGCAAATCCTGAAGAAGGAATTGCGCAGGAGGAAGGCGGATTTGCCGCATTGCTTAAAAGAAAAGGGATATCTCATGTAAAGATTAACCATGTAAGATACGAAAAAGTATCGGATACCAGAAAAAGGATAACGGATTTTAAGGGAGGGATCTCTTCAATAGTCCAATTATCGAAAGATAAGCTGCTGGATATGCCGGTCGAAACCTATCTCGATCCAAAATTATTAAGCAAGATCGGCCTGATAGCCGAAGCCCTTATCCTGAGCAAGGACAATGAGAAAGTAAAAAATATGGTTGATAAAGTATCGGTGGCGCTTGGTACCCAAGAGATGGAAGAGACGCCGGAGGTTACCGATGGGGCTATCAGGCTTAGCGAATCTCTCTTTATGTATGAGAAATCCGATCTTCTGAAGAAGCTGGTGGCGGCCTTGATCGATAGGTTTAACAGCACTCGACATACGGGAGAATTTACTCAACTCTGTGACTGGTTGCAAACCATCGCCGTCCGATCGATCGACAAAAGAAATTTTAATCAGGCCGAAGCGATCATTAATAACTTTAAGGCACAAATAGCCGCCGATTCCATCCGTACCCAGGAGCAGAAAGATATTATAGGCGGAGAGTTACGCACGATCTCGCATCCCAAGGTAGTCGAAATATTGATGGATGCATTTAAGGAAAAGCTGAAGTCCAACAGCGGTTCCGGGATCATAGAAATGTTAACGACTCTGGGCGGATATGCCCTCGATCCTATGCTTGATATTTTAACTCGAGACGAAGTTCACGGTAAGGACCCTTTTGAGGTATTCGTCATGCTGCACTCGATCGCCATGGTGCTTAAAAAAATGGGCGAACCCGCAAAGAGCGCCTTGAAGAAAATGTTGAACGACAAGCGCGGCCATGTAGTGAAGAATGTCATGGAGATGCTCGGTTATATCGGCGGCGAGGAGTTTGTGCCGTTATTGGTCCCTTTGCTACATCATCCCTCGCCCGAGCTTCGGATGCAATGCGTTGTGACATTAAAAAGAATAGGTACCAAAGCAGCTTTAAGGGCGCTGGCGGAGAGTTTGAAAGATGAAGATGAGGATATCCGAGAGGCAGCCAGCGCGGCAATAGCAGGATTGGCCGGCCCGTCTTTTACGAAAAAAAGGAAGATGCAAGATGGCAAAGGTTAAATTTACCGGTCCGGAAAAAAGGGCGTATTTGAGAATACCCGTCCGTTGCGACATAAAATATATAAAATTATCAAAAAACCTAAGACCTTTTGTCAATATGATAAAAAAGTCGCACGTAAGAGATGTCGCCGCCGGTGGAATCAAATTCGTTGTACGCAGAAAGATGGCGATAGGCACGATGTTAGATTTCCAATTTAAAATGCCAGGTAGCGAGAGGCGAGTAGCGGGTTTAGGCGAGGTGGTTAGGATTACGGCAAGGCCCGGCAAAAGGTCGTATCATGTAGGCGTGAGGTTCCTGTGGATCCCGCGAAGAACGGTAGAGTTAATTGACTCTTACGTGCGAAGAAAGAGAATAGAGAAGGTTCTTAAAAAGGTGTACGGGAATTGAAAGTTTTGGGCATCTGTGTTATAATCATAGTTTGATGAGAAAGATAATATTACTAATAGCTCCGGTTACTATCCTCGTTATCGCGGTCTTCGGATGCGCCGAGAAGCGCGATCCGAACGATAAGGTCCTCGCCCGGGTGGGCAATCATGTCATTACCGAAAAAGACCTGAAGGCCAAGATAGCCAAGATGCCCCCGTATTATCAGAGCATAGCCGCCAAGAACCCCAAACGATACGTCGAGGACCAGGTCGTGGAGATGCTATGCTATGAGGAGGGCGTCAGGAAGGGCATCGACAGGGACAAAGAGGTAAAAGAGGTCATCAACGAAGCGAAGAAGAAGATAGTGATGGCGAAGCTCATAAAGAACGAGGTCGAGGACAAGATTGTCATTACGGAAGACGAGATGAAGAAATTTTACGACGAACATAAAGACGAATTCAAGACACCCGAGATGTGGAGGGCTTCGCATATACTGGTGGCGGACGAGAAAGAGGCCAGGGAGATACTCGACGGGCTCGCGAAAGGCGCGCGGTTCGAGGACCTTGCGAAGGTACACTCCATCGACGCGACAGCGAGCCGCGGCGGGGACGTGGGCTTCTTCAGGTCCGGCCAGCTCGTCCCGGATTTCGAGAATGCCTGCCTCAAATTGAACGTCGGCCAGACGAGCGATATCGTGCGGACCCAATTCGGCTACCACATAATAAAATTGACCGATAAAAAAGAGCCTGGTATCAAGACCTACCAGGAGGCAAAGAGCGCCATCGAGGCCGAGCTGAAGAAGAAGAAACGCAATGAGCTCTTCAATACCCTCGTGTTGAACCTCAAAAATAAATACGGCGTCGAGATGAACGAAGGCGCGTTCTCGCTTCCCGACAAAAAACCGAACGAAGAGAAGGCGGCGGTCCCGAAATGAAGATGAATAAGGTATCAGTCTTACTTGCCATGACGTTCATTTTTTTGACCTCTCTCGCCGGTTTCGCGATGGGCGAGGTGATCGATAAGGTCGCGATCATAGTCAATGATGAGATCATAACCGACCGGGAGATCGAGCTGCAATTAATGCCCATCTATGAAAGATACAGGACGATGTATAGCGGTCCGAAACTCGTTGAGAAGCTGGAAGAGGCTAAGCAGAAGGTGGCCCAGCAGATGATCGAGGATAGGCTGCTTTATAGTGAGGCCAAGAAGCAGAATATCACGATCGACGATAAAGATATCGACGCGAAAGTCCAGGATGTGGTCAGTAACATGGGATCCAAAGCGACCTTTGACCGGGCGCTCCTGCAGCAGCAATTGACCATAAAGGACCTGAAAGAACGCTACAGGCAGCAATTGATGATAAGACGGCTCATAGACAGAAAGGTGGGCGGCACGGTGATGGTGACGCCCGTAGAGATCGAGGCCTATTACAATAAAAATTTAAGCGAGTTCCAGCAGCCGGAAAAGATAAAGCTGAAGAACATATTGATCAGTATCAAGAAATTCCCGGATCCTGCAAAGGCCCTCAGCCTGGCGAGAGATATTGCCAGGCGCCTGCACGAGGGATGTGATTTTGACGGCCTCGCAAAGGTATATTCCGATGGGCCGGCAGCGGCCGAGGGCGGGCTCATGGGATACGTAAAGAAGGGAGACCTTCTACCGGAGATAGAGAACTCGGTCTTCAAGCTTAAGCCGGGCGAAGTAACGGGGATCATTCAGTCGAGCCTTGGCTATCATATATTCAAAGTCGAAGATAAAGAACCCGCCAGGACCCGATCCCTGACAGAGGCCCGTCATGACGTGGAGGCGGCGGTCTACAAATCGAAGGTGGATTCCAAGATACGAGGATGGCTCGACAGCCTTAAAAAGAGTGCGTATATCGCGTTCAAGTAAAAATAGACCGCGTGTCATCATAACGATGGGTGAC
>PLLI01000002.1 GCA_003140915.1 Candidatus Omnitrophota bacterium | reverse complement strand
TGTGCGATCCGGCTCCTAATACTACGGTAGGTTTGTCGAATGTGTCGCAGGGAACAAAGTTCAGGCCGCTCGTCAACAGGACCTTCCTGACCATGGCGATCGCTAACGGCCTCACTTCAGCGATACTCGACCCGCTCGATAAAGAACTGATGGATGCGATGATCACGGCAGAGCTCATATTGAACAAGGCAATATATTGCGACTCGTTCCTCGAAGCTTACAGAAAGAGGTAAAATATGCGAAGAGAGACCGGCTTTGTCGTAGCATCATTAATTATTTCAATGCTTACCGCGTGTCCGGCAATACTGTTCGCGGAAAGCGTTGAACACTCATACGAGCAGATGAGCCCTAATGGCAAGTACGTATTTGTCATGCTGACGAAGAGCAGCGATAAAGCCGGCAAGGTCGATACTCTGAAGAAACATTTTTCTCACTCCGGCCTCTACAGGACCAACGGATCGCAGAAATCTTTATGGCGGATCAACTGGTATGCCTCCGAGGTGCACGTTTCGTCTGACGGCGAACACCTGGTCAGGATAGGCAGGGCCGACGTTGCGTCCATGAACGGCAAGCCCAATATGGCGCAGCTTGCGATAGCGTTTTACAAGAACGGAAATCTTACGAAGAAATACCTGGTCGGTGACCTGGTGAGCGATCCGGCCAGATTGCCTAAATCGGCCGCCGGTTTCCAGTGGCAAAAACGCATCGCGTTCGATGATGAAACCAAGAGGCTCGAGGTTACGCTGGTAACCGGGCAGAATAAAATATTCGCTGTAAATTCCGGCAATATGGTGAAACCAAAATCCGATAACTCTAAGAGGAGAAAATAAATGGAACGAAAGAAAGTGACTATCCCGGACCTTCAGAATAAGAAACGCGAGGGTAAGAAGATAACGATGCTCACCGCTTACGACTATCCCATGGCGCGGCTCGTTGACGATGCCGGTATTGACATGGTCCTCGTCGGCGATTCGCTCGGAATGGTAGTCCTGGGTTACGAATCTACAGTGCCGGTGACGATGGATGAGATGATACACCATTCGAAGGCCGTAAGGCGCGGGACGAAATATGCCTTTCTGGTCGGGGACATGCCCTTCATGTCGTATCAGGTCTCGAAAGAGGAAGCAGTCAGGAACGCCGGCCGTTTCATGAAAGAGGCGGGCTGCGACGCGGTGAAACTCGAAGGTGCGGACGAAGTCCTGGATGCCACGATAGCGATAATCAATGCGGGCATCCCGGTATTGGGTCACATAGGCCTGACACCGCAGACGATCTCGAAGCTGGGAGGGTTCAAGATTCAGGGGAAGACCGCGAAGGCCGCCAAGAACCTCATAGAACAGGCGCTGAAACTCGAAAGGGCCGGATGTTTCGGGATCGTCCTCGAGTGCGTGCCCGACCTGGTCGCGAAACTCATTACCGAGAAACTCAGCATTCCCACCATATCCTGCGGCGGAGGAGTATATTGCGACGGCCAGGTGTTGGTTACCAACGATATGGTCGGGCTCTTCGACAGGTTCGTTCCGAAATTCGTAAAACAATATATCAAATTATCGCCGCTCATCCTCGACGCCTTCAAGAAATACAAAGACGACGTGGAGCGGAAGGTCTTTCCCGATAAGGAACATAGTTTTACCATAAAAGAAGAAGAGTTGAAGAAGATAAAGATAAAGTAGCGGGGTGATCATGAAAATAACCGTTGCCGGTCCGGGAGCTTTAGGATGCCTAATTGCGGGATTCTTGAAGATCAAGACGAAAGAAGATATCTGGGTGTATGACAACGTGCCTGAAAGGGCCCGCCGTATCAAAGACGGCGGTATCAAGATCGAGGGCCTGAACGGGGTTCATCAGGCGCGGGTCAATATCTCTTCCGATACTAAAGAGATAGGCGTATGTGATTTTATTCTCATATGCGTGAAGAGTTATTCGACAGAGGATGCCTGTAAGGATATCAAGGACCTGGTCGGCGAAAATACGTTCATCGTGACGCTCCAGAACGGGATCGGGAACGTCCAGATACTTAACGACTATTTCGGGCCGGAGAAGGTGATAGCCGGCATAACGAACCACGGCTCAACGCTACTGGGCGCGGGCCATGTCAGGCACGCCGGGAAGGGCGAGACGATCATCGGCAAGTCGGACGGCAAATTATCCGGGAGCCTGAGGGATCTGCAGAACGTTTTGTCCAAGGCAGGGCTCGAGACGAAAATATCGAAGGATATAGATTCGGTCATATGGGGGAAACTAGTGATAAACGTCGGTATAAACGCGCTCACCGCGATAACGCGCCTTAATAACGGCGCCCTGACGGAATATGAGGAGGCGAGGAGCCTTCTGCGCGCGGCGGTCCAGGAAGCGGCAAAGATCGTCAAGCGCAAACGGATAAAGCTGGCCTACGACGACCCGATACAGAAGGTAGAATCGGTCTGTAAGGCGACGGCTGCGAACTGCTCGAGCATGCTGCAGGATGTGCTGAATAGGAAGAGGACAGAGATAGATTTTATAAACGGCGCTATCGTAAGACAGGGCAAGGCACTCGGCATTGCAACTCCGGTAAATGAAGTATTGACGAACCTGGTCAAGGCGATAGAGGCGAGTTATGACAAAGTTGTAAAGTAGGGGTGTATTGTGCTGATGATAGGCGAGAGAATAAATTCCACTAAAGAGAAGGTCAAAGAAGCGATCGCCGCCAAGGATGCTAAATTCATCGCGGCGGCGGCGCGTTCTCAAGTTGAGGCAGGCGCCGGTTACATCGACGTTAACTGCGCAGTCACATCCGGCAGTGAATTGCATGACATAGACTGGGCCCTGAGCGTTATCCAGAGCGAGATAAAAAACGCTAACATTTGCATCGACAGCCCCAATTACCTGGCGATCGAAGCCGCGCTGAAGGCATATCATTCTAAAGGCAGTTTGATGATAAATTCGATAAGCGGAGACGAGGCGCGCATAAAGACGATACTGCCGCTTGCGGTAAAACACAATACGAAGCTCATAGCGCTCGCGATGGACGAGAAAGGGATGCCCAATAGCGCCGAGGAGAGGTTCGGGGCGGCGAGAAAGATATATGAACGCGTAAAAAAGGACGGCTTCAACGTCGAAAACTTATACTTCGATCCGCTGATAAGGCCGATAGCGACGGAGCCGGACCAGGCCCGTGAATTTTTACGCTCGATACCGCTCATAAAAGCTCTAGGCGCCAAGACGGTCTGCGGCCTGTCAAACGTTTCGTTCGGGCTTCCGAACAGGCGGCTCGTCAATGCCGCGTTCCTGACTATGGCGATACAGTCCGGCCTCGACGCGGCGATCCTTGACCCGCTCGATAAGTACATAACATCGGCCCTTCGCACTTCGCAGGCGCTCCTCGGTGTGGACGAATACTGCGGCGAGTACATCCGCGCCTTCCGAGAAGGCAAACTCATTTAAAATATGGCGAAGAAAATTTTTATTGCAGCGACGCAACAGAACGACGGCAAGACGACCGTTTCGCTCGGGCTCATCGCGGCGTTCAAGAAGCGTTTTGAGCGGATAGGCTTCATAAAGCCTATAGGCCAGCGTTACCTGATGGAGCAGGGCTACAAGGTAGACGAGGATTCCGTTCTTATCGAAGAGGTATTCGGCATAAAGTGCAACATCAAGGACATGTCACCCGTCGCTATCGACAAAGGGTTCACCGAACGGTTCATAGAAAAAGGCGCGGACGAAGATTACGCCAAGCTGATCAAGGATTCTTTTGAGAAGGTTGCCGGGGATAACGATCTGGTGATAATCGAAGGGACCGGCCATGCCGGCGTGGGCAGCGTCTTCGGCCTTTCGAACGCGACGGTTGCCAAGCTTCTGGATGCCAACGTCATACTGATATCCTCCGGCGGGGTCGGGAAACCGATAGACGAGGTGATGCTCAATAAGGCGCTTCTCGACAGGGAAGGCGTCAGGCTCGCCGGCGTCATTGTTAATAAGGTGCTGCCGGAAAAATACGATAAGGTCTCGCGCGTGGTGAAGGCCGGAATGGCGCAGAAGAAGCTCGACGTCTTCGGTGTCCTGCCGTACCAGAAGTNNGTGTTGAAGCTGAATAGCATATTTGCCACCGAGAACATGGACAGGCCCGTAGAGAATGTCCTCATCGGCGCGATGAATACGAAAGACGCGATGCAGTTCCTGCAGAACAATTCCCTCATGATAATTCCCGGTGACAGGGATGACATGATAGACGCCATCTGCCGCGTCAATTCCGGTAACATCAGGGCCAAAAAAGGGTGCAGGGTTTCTGGAGTGATTTTAAGCGGCGGGATCATGCCGAAGAACAGGAGCATGTCATGTCTGGAGAAGTCCAAGATACCGGTCCTCATCACGAAAGAGGATACGTACAAGATTGCTGCGCGCGTGAATTCGATGGTCGTGAAATTAAAGCCGCAGGATACCGAGAAGATAAAGATCATCGTGGATATGGTCGAAAAATACGTGGATATAGACAAAGTCCTCGCCAATCTGAAATGACCATTAAATCCATTCCCATCTGCATATCGTTATTGATCATGATGACATTCGCCGCATGCCCGGTCTCCGGCGTTGAAAGCGGACCGCGCATTATCGAGGATACGCAGGTCCTGATGGGCACTACGGTCAGGATACAGGCCCCTGTCGCCTCGGACAAGGATGCGGCCGTTGCGCGCGAGGCTATCAATAAGGCATTCAAAGAAATCGCGAGGATTGAGAATGTCTTCAGCGTTTTTAAGCCGGATAGCGAGGTATCGCGCATAAACAAGGTTAAACCCGGCGAACCGGTCCCTGTAAGCGCCGAGGCCTTCGGCCTCATCGAAAGATCGGTCGAATGCAGTAAGAAGACAGAAGGCGCGTTCGACGTAACGGTCAAACCGCTCGTCGATCTCTGGCGCGAAGCCGGCAAATCGAAGAAGCTGCCGCCCGCAGAAGCGATAGCCGCCGCGGTCAACAAAGTCGGATCGCGATATCTTCTTCTCGATAAGGCAAAGAGCACCATAACATTCCAAAAAGACGGGATGGGTCTCGATTTCGGGGGCATCGCCAAAGGATACGCTACCGACAGGGTGGTGGCCGTCTTAAAAGAGAGCGGTATCAGTAACGCGCTCATCAGCTCCGGAGGTAATACGTATTGCCTCGGCATGAAGGGCGAAAAAGAGATGTGGAAGGTGGGCATCCAGCATCCGAGGGATAAGAATAAGGTATTCGCCGTGCTGAGATTGAAAGATAAGGCGATAGACACGTCGGGCGATTATGAAAAATATTTTATACTGCATGGCAGGAGATATTCGCACATCATCGACCCGCGGACAGGATATCCGATAGGTGATAATGTCGTGAGCGCTACCGTAGTCGCCGATAGCGCGGCGAATGCAGACATGTTCGCGACAGCGCTTTGCGTGCTGGGCGCTGACGGATCGCGGATGGCGGATTCACTGGGATTGGACGCGCTTTTGATAATTAAAGACGGGGAAAAACTTAAGACCGAGATGGCGGGCGGGTTCAAGGAACAATATGGCAAAGCCAAAAAGAAATAGGGTAGTCGCTGCCATGAGCGGCGGGGTGGATTCGTCTCTTGCCGCCGCGCTCTTAAAGAAAAAAGGATACGAGACGATCGGCATTACATTCAGGATGTGGCCGAAAGAAGAATGCGGCGCGAGTTTCGGCAGGGCGTGCTGCAATCTAGAAGCGGTGACGAGGGCCAGATCCGTCGCAGCGCAGATCGGCATACCATACTATGTGGTGGACTTCAGCGCGGATTTCAGGAAAGAGGTTATCGACTATTTCTGCAGAGAATATCTAAAAGGATCTACACCCAACCCTTGCATTGTATGCAACGAAAAGATAAAATTCGGCAAACTTCTGGAGAAGGCCAGGTCGCTCGGGGCATCGCACGTGGCCACGGGCCATTATGTCAACGTAAGTTACAATAAAAGGTCCGGCAGATATTTGTTGAGGCAGGGCAAGGACAGGCTAAAAGACCAGTCATATTTTCTTTTTAACTTATCACAGGACCAATTGAAGAGCGCTCTCTTCCCTCTGGGAGATCTTACGAAGGAGAAGGTGAGGGCCCTGGCGCGGAAGATGAAGCTCAGGACATTCAATACCGTTTCGAGCCAGGACATATGTTTTGTGCAGGATCTGGATTACGCGGAATATATCAAAAAGAAAACGGGCATCAAAGTAAAGCCGGGTGAGATAGTCGATAAAGACGGTAAGATCCTGGGTGCCCATAAGGGCATACCTTATTACACCATCGGCCAGCGCAGGGGGTTGGGTATCGCGCATAAAGAGCCGCTTTACGTCACCGGGATCGACATCAAAAATAATCGCGTGATCGTAGGGCCGCGGGGTGAAGTGATGAAGAAGTCGCTCGTTGCCGAGCGGATGAACTGGATATCGGCCGAAGGCATTGCAAGGCCGATAAAGGTGATGGCGATGATCCGCTATAATCATAAGAAGGCGCAGGCTAAGGTAACGCGGACAGGCGCGGATTCCGTAAGGGTCGATTTTGACGAGCCGCAGGCGGCCCCGACGCCAGGGCAGGCGGTAGTGTTTTATAAGCGGGATGTAGTTATTGGAGGTGGATGGATTAAGGACACCTCCGAAGTGGAACCAGTCTAAGTAATTTCTC
>PLLI01000006.1 GCA_003140915.1 Candidatus Omnitrophota bacterium | reverse complement strand
TTCCGGATGAGGCATCAGTCCGAAGATCCTGCCGGTGGGATCGCATATCCCGGCTATATTATCGACCGAGCCGTTCGGGTTATATGGGTATTCTCTTCCCTCTCCTTTCTCGTCGCAATATTCCAAGGCTATCAGCCCATTTTTTTTAAGGGTTCGCAATACGTCGGCGTTCTTCGGTATGAATTTTCCTTCGCCATGCGCGACGGGTAAATGGATTATTTTATTTATCCCTTTTGTCCAAATGCATTTTGAGTTTTGAGTTTTGAGTTNNGGTCATTCAAAGTCAGCGTTGCCTCGATCGTCCGGAGATCACCGCTCAAGTTGGGCAGGAGCCCCGCCTTGACGAGTATCTGAAAACCGTTGCATATGCCGATGATCAGTTTCCCATCCTTGATGAATTTTTGCAGTGCATCTTCCAGTTTGAACTTCAACTCGTTGGCAAGTATCTTGCCGCTCGCTATGTCGTCACCGTACGTGAAGCCGCCGGGGATCGCAAGAATATGGTAGTCGTTAAATCCGCGCGGCGCTTCGCGCCGTGTAAGCTCGTTTATATGAACGAGCTCCGCGTCGGCGCCGGCCGCATCAAAGGCGAACGCCGTCTCTTTGTCGCAATTTGTTCCTGCCGTCCTGAGTACTAGGACTCTAGGTTTTTTCATAATTTTGCAAACGGCCTCTGCCAGGCCGATTTGAGTTTATCTATGTCCGTATCGATTATCAGCTTTTCGTCCTGGTCGAATACCTTGAACGCATTGTCGTTCCTGACGTAACCCAGCTTCCATATCGGCATGCCTCTCATGGCGCGTATGAATGCGGTTTCATCCGAAACTTCTACGGCAAAACGCGTGTTCGATTCGGAGAATAACAGAATGTCGTTTCTCAATAACTTTTGTTTTTCGGGCCGTTTATACGCGCCAAGGTGCATGCTCAGGCCTAAGCCGCCTGCAAAAGCCATCTCTGCCATGGTTACGGCAAGGCCGCCTTCGGAACAATCATGGCAGGATCTGACGTATCCTTTTTCAATAGCCTTTGTCAGGGTATCCATCAGTTTCTTTCCATAAACAGGAGCTACCTTAGGAACGTTATTGCCGAGAAAACCTTTCATCTTGTAATATTGAGAACCGCCAAGCTCATCGTTCGTTATTCCGACGAGATATACCATATTGCCCGCAGCCTTAAGATCCATAGAGACTGCTTTTGTTACGTCGTCCATGACCGCTATGCATGATATTAAAAGGGTCGGCGGTATCGAAATTGTCTTTTTGCCGGTCGAATACTCGTTATTCAAACTGTCTTTCCCTGATATAAACGGCGTGCCGTAGGCTTTCGCGATATCGTAGCAAGCCTGCGACGCCCGGACAAGCGAGCCTAGCCTGTCCGGCTTATTGGTGTTTCCCCAGCAGAAGTTATCAAGGATGGCGGCTTTCGCGATATTGCCGCCGACCGAGACTACCTGTCTTAAGGCCTCGTCTATTACGCTCGCGGCCATCCAGTAAGGATCGATCTTACCGTAGTCCGGATTTATCCCGCACGAAAGGATTATACCTTTCTTTGAATTTAATATAGGTCTCGTTATGGATGCGTCGCCCGGGCCGCCTCCGTTTACGCCCTGTAAAGGTTTCAGGACACTCCCTCCCTGGACTTCATGGTCGTACTGCCTGATTATCCATTCTTTGCTCGCGATATTCAGGTTGGATAAAAGGGCGATAAGGTCGCCTGTCAGATTTTGGGCCAAAGGCAGCCGCGGCTGTGCAAAAACAGTTTTTTTCCACACGGCCCTTCGGTTTATTTCCGGCAAGCCATTATGGATAAAATCCATCTCCATATCGCATACTCGCTCGCCGTTAAAGAAGAGGCGCAGACGCCCGTCTCCGGTAAATTTGCCTATCACGGTTGCTTCAACGTTCTCCCTTTTGAATAGACCGATCAGCTCATCCGATCTTTTGGGATCGACGGCAAGGACCATCCGTTCCTGTGCTTCCGATATCCATATCTCATCGTAACTGAGGCCCTTATATTTGAGCGGCACCTTTTCGAGGTAGACCTCGGCACCCAACTCCTCCCCCATCTCCCCGACTGCGCTCGATAATCCGCCTGCCCCGCAATCGGTTATCGCGTTATACAGTTCCCTGTCCCGTGCTTGCAGTATCGTGTCAGTGACCTTCTTCTCCTGGATAGGATTCCCTATCTGCACGGCCGAACCCGATATGCCCTTCGATTCGTGGGTCAGTTCGCCCGACGAGAAAGTCGCGCCGTGTATGCCGTCCCTTCCTGTCCTGCCGCCCACGACCACCACGAGATCGCCCTTGAATACCTTTTTGAAAGATTTATCTTTAGGCATTATGCCAACGTTGCCGCAGAAGACAAGCGGGTTCCCGATGAAATTTTCATCAAAAAGAACCGCGCCGTTAGATGTGGGTATGCCCATCCTGTTGCCGTAATCCCTTACGCCCGAAACCACGCCCTTCATTATCCTTTTTGGATGGAGAACACCTTTTGGCAATTTGCTATACGGATAATCCGGCGGTCCGAAACAGAAGACGTCCGTATTGATTATAGGTCTTGCGCCGAGCCCTGTTCCCAGCGGGTCGCGGATAACGCCGCCTATGCCCGTGCCGGCTCCGCCGTAAGGTTCGAGGGCCGACGGATGATTATGCGTCTCGACCTTGAAGCAGACATTATTATTTTCATCGAAGCGGATGATCCCAGAATTGTCGTGAAAGACCGAAACGCACCAGGGTTTATTTAATTCTTTAGTCACTTTCATGATAGTTGATTTTAACAAATTATTTATAATTTTTATTTTTTTCGTTTTTTTGTTGTAGGGTGTAGGATGTAGGGTATAGGCTATTCGTCCCCGGAACGTCTTATGCTTGCAATGTTCGCTCCATGTCTGGGCAACAGTTTCGAGTTCGCAGTCGGTGGGGTTTCGGCCGAGTTTTTTGAAGTAGCGCTGTATCGTCTTCATTTCTTCGACGCTAAGGAAGAGCTGCCCGGTCTTTGATATGGTCTTTAACTTGCCCTCGCCCACATTCAGGATATCGATATGTCTTACCTTGAATTCGTAAGGCGGCGGTTCGGCCAAAATGTCAGAACGCTCTCTTACCACATGCTGGATCACTTTGTTATAGAGGATCTTTTCGGCTATCGAATGGATGTTATTGTAGGAGAGGTCTCCGCGGATCAGATATTTTTTGGCGGTCTTCACTGTCTCGAGACCGTGTACGCCAAGGTCTGCTATGGCCTTCTTAGCGCTCTCTTCAACGGGGTCCATGACGCCGGGATTATATGCTACCTCAACTACCTTATAATCTTTCTCACCGGCTATATGACCGTCGTAGGCATATATCTGCGTCACAGGATCTATGAGCAGGTCTTCGCATATTTTTTTGACGTGGTGCTCTTCCAGGCTTCCGTCCAACAGATATACCTGGACGGCCCTCACCTCTTTTATCTTGCCCTCAAATCCGAGATCTTCGATATCTTTTTTGACAGCTTCGCCGAGGGCATCATAAAAACCTTCTTTTTCTCTTACTTCTATTCTCCAGAACACTATTCCCACTCGATAGTTGAGGGCGGTTTCGAGCTTATGTCGTAAGCAACTCTATTTACGCCCTTTACTTCGTTAATGATCCTGTTCGATATCTTTCCCAATACGTCGTACGGGATCCGCGCCCAATCGGCGGTCATCCC
>PLLI01000039.1 GCA_003140915.1 Candidatus Omnitrophota bacterium | reverse complement strand
GATCTCGGCATAAAGCTTGAGAATGTTAAGATCGAGGACCTTGGCAGGGCAAAGAGAGTAAGGATCGATAAGGATAATACAACCATAGTGGAAGGCGCGGGCAAGACGGCCGACTTACAGGCGAGGATCGCGCAGATACGCAAACAGATCGAAGGCACGGACTCCGACTACGACAAAGAGAAGCTNNGAGATGAAGGAGAAGAAGGCGCGCGTTGAAGACGCTCTGCATGCCACGAGAGCGGCTGTCGAAGAGGGCATAGTTCCCGGCGGCGGTGTTGCGCTCTTGAGATGCATCGACGGGCTCAATAAACTCAAGCTATCCGGCGACGAGCAGATCGGCGTTGAGATAGTGAAGAGGGCGCTCGAGGAACCTATTCGTACGATAGCGAACAACGCAGGCATGGAAGGTTCCGTTGTCGTCAATAAAGTAAAAGATATGAAGACCAACGAGGGTTACGATGCGGATAAAGACGCATACGGCGATATGATAGCGGCCGGTATCATCGATCCCAAGAAGGTCACTCGTTCAGCTCTGCAGAACGCGGCATCGATCGCGTCCCTGATGATCACGACCGAGACGATAGTCACCGACATCCCCGAAGAGGAGAAGGCTTCGGCAGGAATGCCGGGCGGCATGCCTCCGGGTGGAATGGGCGGAATGTACTAAAAAGTCACAACGTCACACGTCACAAGTAAGTAGGGCAGGTTTTAACCTGCCCTACTTACTTATATTACAGGGCAGATGCAATTTAGTATATACTTGAAATAATATGCGTTATATACTAATATAAGGTAGCAAAGTGAGGGTCGTAATGAGTGCCGCATCCAGACAAAGTTGAAAGTATTATTAAGCGACTTCCTGCAAAAGGAGCCGCTATTTTTATAGGGTCTTCCCAAAGAGGGGGGGGCTACCATGAGCTGCCCCATCGATGAAAACAGTAAAAAAGGCTTTACCCTGATTGAACTGATTATAGTCGTAATAATAATCGGTATCCTTGCCTCGATCGCCGCACCAATGATGACGGGTATGAAGCGGAGAGCCATATGTGCAGAAGCAGTTACTACACTGGGTGCCATAAGGAGCGCCCTGAGGGCGTATCTCGTGGAAGATCCGAATTTGGATATTCCCGGTAATGCCTGCCATTTGAGTGATCCAGCTTCCTCCGATCTTATGGCTAAGCTTGGGCTCACAAGCGAAGGTATAAACGGAACTTATTTTTATAAAGAATGCTATGGCATAACGCACTATCCGCCCGTTTTGGCTTATGCTGTATACTGTACCGTAGACAAAGGAGACCCTAGCCCCGGTTCCAGCATAATAGACGCTGGTTCAAGTATTGGTTATTTGGTAATGTATGTTTCAAACGGAAATATCAAACAAATTGGCATGTCGTGTTCCGGATATCCGCTCGATAACGGACTTCCCGGTAACTGACCTCCGTGAGATAATGGGCATAACATAAATCGGACAAAAGATACGTCCTTAAAAAAGGAGAGACCAATGGAAGAGAAACAAGTAGGGACGGTTGACCATTTTTTCGGCAATATCAGCGTGAGCATGATCAAGTTGAGCGATGCGTTGAAGGTAGGCGATAAGATACACATAAAGGGCAGCACATCCGATTTTGTGCAGGATATAGCTTCTATGCAGATAGATCGTGTTCCCGCGCAAGAAGCAAAGGCAGGCGACCTCATCAGCATAAAGGTCGACCAGAAGGTCCGTAAAGACGACGCTGTATATAAAGTCTGAATTCTTAAAAGGTGGTACGGTATGCTGGAAGGGCTAAATAAGAAAATGAAGAAATTGACCGTTATCGATATCGGGCTGACCAAATGGTCGGTATTGTTCGGGACCATTATTCTCGTTAAGATATTTCCGCAAGTTTTAAGGATACATTATCCTATACTGATAATACTTTTGGTGCTATGCTCAGTAAAGCCGGTCTATGATTTTTGGTTCAAAAAATAAAAAAACAGGATTTGCGCTCATAGAAATGTTGCTGGCCCTGCTGGTAGCTTTATTCCTATATTATGCAATATGGAATTTGTATTTCAAGAAGGGACCGTTCACCTCTCTCGGCAAAGAAACTGAGAGGGCCGTTTCGGAACAGGGCATAAACACCGCAACTCCCAAGACGATCATAGATAGCGTTAAGGAGAGCCTCCGGAAAAGCCAGGAACAGGAGGAGAAACACGCGAAAGGGCTGGAAGAAATGCGGTAGCGCTTCGATGGGGAGGGGCAGTTGAAACTTATAGCCAACATGATATGCAGAAAGAGGATCAAGGCGCAGTTCAGGATAAGACGATGGATCATGAATAAGATAAAGGCTATTAAAAATATCGGCAGCGACAGGAGGGCGTAATGGAAGAACGGAGAAAGTATGTCAGGATCCCCGAGAATTCCCGGATATCTTACAGGTGCATTCCGAAAGAGAAATTCAGCGATTTTCTTACCAAGGATATCAGTCAGGGCGGGATAAGGTTCATGGTCGAGGAATTCATCCCCAAGGGTAGTTTTTTGAAGATCAGGCTCAAACTTTCCAAGACGTCGGTTGCCGTGGAGGCGATAGTAAAAGCCGTATGGGTCAAAGGGATGCCCCACAGTGATGAATATGAGATCGGGGTGCAATTCGTAGATATACCGCAGCACGCGGTCCAGCATCTTATTTGCTACATAAACGATTTCTTGATGAATAGATAAAAGGNNGGGAAACGAGCTATGAAAGCGCTGATGAGGGTATCTTTAGCGGTAACTTTAATAACGGGGACGATAACAGCGGTCCTTTTATCGCAAACGGCATATGGTGCTAAAACGGGTGATAGCAACTCCGCTGAGGTGAAAGGGGGCAAGGCTGCGATACATGAAATAGAAGTCAGCATTGATGCGGACCGGGAGAAGATAATCGAAGAAATGAAGGCGATAAAGGCGGACCGTAAAAAATTAAAAGATTCGGAAAAGCTTGCCGATAAAGTAAAGGCCGAAGCGATGAAACAGGAGATAGGCCGGGAGATCGAAAAGAGGCAGGCCGCAATAAAAGACCTCAAAAAAAATATAAGTGATAAAAAGTACCAGAGAAACGAACTCATGTACGGCAAGGCTCAGGGAATATCGCGTAAGAGAATTGCAAAATAGGAGGTATGGGGATGAAGAAGAAAGCGGTCTTATTGCTTACGGCTATCATTGTAGGCGCAGCAGTATCCGGCTACGCTTCAGACTATCAGGGAAACGAAAAGCAGGATTCGATATTCCAGAAATTGGGTGATCTCATAACCGGGAAATATGAGGTGAAAAAGGGAAAGACGCTTAAAGAAGTAGGCGTTGTCCAGGTCATGGCCGACCAGGTTAAAGATATAAAGGGCGGACCTGTCAGATGACTCGAAGGAGGCTAAAGAGATGATCAAGAGCGTAACTATCGGGGAAGAAATAGCAGTTACCACGAAGAATAAGATCGGCATACTTGCCGACGCCTCGGTCATAATGGCCAATAACGGGATCAACATTGAAGGACTCCTCGGCTATGAAGCGGGCCCGACGGCGAAACTTCTCTTCATAACCGACGGGAACCTTCGCGTATTGAACGAGCTGCGGAAAAAGAAATATAAGACGATCAAGGAGACGGAAGTCGTAGTGGTCGAGCTCGACAATAAACCGGGAGCTATGAAGGTCGTGGCAACGGAGTTGAAGAATAACAAGATCGACATCAGATACGTCTATATCACGTCTCCTTACCGCTGCGAATCCTCCAGGATGATCCTTCAGACCAGCGATAATGAAAAGACGATGTCTTTATTGTCAAAATTTGTAGAGTAAAATTGCGGAAAAATATTTATCTTTTCATATTCTTCCTGGCGTTCGCATTCAGGTTCTTCTATCTTAACCAGCTTACCCAAAGCCCTTTTTTCAATTTTCCGCTCGTCGACGAATTCGAATATCATAGATGGGCGTTGAATATTCTCTCCGGCAATCTGTTGTGGAACGTGATCNNACTGGGCTATATAAGATCTTCGGCCCGTATCTTTACGCGGCGCGCTTCTTCGGGGCGATAGTCTCCTCGCTTACCTGTGTCCTCCTGGGCCATATCTGTTGGGAAACAATGGGTAGAAAGGCAGGCATCATAGCCGGCATAGCTGCCGGCCTATACTGGCCGTTCATTTACTGGTCGGGGGAGGTTGTAGTAGAGACCCTGGTCATCCTGTTGAATTTGGTAGTATTTCTATTATTGTGGAAGGCAAAAGCCGGCCGACGGCCGGTTACTATTTTCCTGGCGGGACTCTTTATCGGGCTATCGGCCGCAACAAGGCCAAACATATTATTTCTCNNAGGCGTTGGGGATGATCATCGTAATAGCACCGATCACCTTGAGGAATTATTGTGCAGGCCATGAATTCGTCCTCATCCAGGGACAATCCGGGATCAACCTCTATCTGGGTCTTAACCCGCACATAGATACGATATACGATAAAAGGGCCGGGCTCGTCTGGGACAAGTGGATGCTTGAGCCTATCCGCCTGAACATTCTCGGAGTCAACGAACAGAGCAGATATTGGATAGGAAAGGCCATGGCGATTGTTTCAAATGAACCCGTTCTTTTTCTGAAGCATATCTTTCGTAACATCCTTTTGATATTCTCGAGATTTGAAATGTCCGTTGATAAAGATATCCTTTACAACAGAAATTTTGCTCCTTTCATATTCAGCCTGCCCGGTTTCTGGCTCATCGGCCCGCTCGGGATCTGCGGCGCAATCCTCGGATTGAAAAATCGACGTGACCTTGGGCTTCACTACGCGTTCTTGATAGGCATATTCTTGTCGTTGGTCCCTTTCCAGACGAGTTCGCGTTACAGGCTTCTCTTCGCCGCGTTCCTATTAATGTTCGCGGCCTTCGCGATCGTCGAGTTTGGAAAAATGGCTGCCGGCCGGAATCGGAAGGGAATATTTTCTTTCATCGTCATATTGCTACTGGCGATCGGGATAGTGGATCTGGATATTCCCGGCGTGAAATCGAAAGAGTATTCGCGGACGCATCTCAACCTGGCCGAAGTCTATCTCAGGGAAGCGGAGACCTTGAAAGCCCTCGATGAAACCCGGCAATATTTGCGCCTCTATCCGGATGACCCTGAAGCGTACAAGATGCTGGGCGATATTTATATGAATACGAAGGACCTCTCGAGGGCGGAGAGGGCATACCAAAAAGCCCTTGACCTCGAACCGGATTATTTCTGCGCCGCGAACAATATCGGCGTTATAAAAGCCATGCGTAACGATACGGCAGGCGCCTGCCGTTATTTCAAAAGAGCAGTTGCAATATATCCTTTCTATGATGAGGCGCTGCGGAATCTCAAGCGATGCGAAGGTTATTGACAAAACTTTGCTTATTCTATATCATACTAAGCATATAAATATTCTAATCAACAATCATGGAGAGGTGAAATGGCACAATTTTTTATAGGCGTTGAAAGAAAAGCAAGGCGGTGTTACGGTTTTGATGAGATAGCTCTCGTTCCGGGCAGGGTCACGCTCAATCCCGAAGAGGTCGATACTTCATGGAAATTAGGGAAGAAGACTTATAACGTGCCTATACTCGCGGCCGCCATGGACGGTGTCGTCGATGTGAAGTTCGCGATCGCTATGGGCAAGTTCGGCGGAGTAGCCGTCCTGAACCTCGAAGGCGTGCAGACGCGTTATGAGAACCCGGAAGAGGTCCTTGATAGGATCTCCCACGCGAGCTCCGAAGAAGCGACGAGGCTTGTCCAGACCATATACGAAGAGCCGATAAAGGAGAAGCTGATCTCGAGAAGGATAGAAGAGATAAAACACGCCAATGTCCCGGCCGTGGT
>PLLI01000121.1 GCA_003140915.1 Candidatus Omnitrophota bacterium | reverse complement strand
GGCGGCATCGGCATGAGCGGCATAGCCCGGGTCCTGCTGGAGATGGGTTACAGTATCTCCGGGTCGGACCTGGAACCGAACGGCATAACGAGGAAACTCGAAGAGCTGGGTGGCAGGGTCTATTGCGGACACAAGGCATCGAACCTGCCGGCCGATGCAGGTGTGCTGGTTTATTCGTCATCGATCGCCAAGGATAATCCGGAGCTCGTCGAGGCGCGAGGCCGCAAAATAAAGATAGCCCACAGGGCTGAGGTGCTCGGCGAGTTGTTTAACGGTAAAACAGGAATAGCTGTGACAGGCACTCACGGGAAGACCACGACGACTTCGCTTATCTCCGTCATGCTGAAGAACGCGGGCCTTGACCCTACAGCCGTGATCGGGGGAGAGGTTGAGAGCCTCAAAGGAAACGCGTCTCTTGGCTCGGGTAAGTATATAGTAGCCGAGGCCGATGAGAGCGATAGTTCGTTCCTTCATCTGAAACCGTCTTACACCGTTATAACGAACATCGAGATGGAGCATCTTGACCACTTTAAGACGCTTGGTAAGATCAGGGCCGCGTACAGGTCGTTCATCGGTAATACAAAAAAGCACGGAACTATTTTTTATAACCTCGACGATCCTAACTTAAAAGTCATAGTGAATGATCATAGAGGCAAAATTCGCAGTTTTGGCTTCTCCGGGAACGCGGATGCCTATCCCTTAAATATAAAGATGGACGGTTTTGACACTTCGTTTGATTGCGTATGCCGCGGTAAGGCCCTCGGCAGGGTCTCTCTCAAGATCCCCGGCAGGCACAATGTATTGAATGCGCTCGCCTGCATACTTGTCGGATTGGAGTTGGGCCTCAAATTCAAGGATATCGTCAGGGCCATAAAGGATTTCGAAGGCGCAAAGAGAAGGTTTCAACTAAGGGCAGACGCCGACGGGGTCATATTGATAGATGATTACGCCCATCATCCTACGGAGATACGGGCGGTGCTGGACGCATGCCGTAACTGGGGGAAAAAGCGTATAATCGCCGTATTTCAGCCGCACAGGTATTCCAGGACAAAATTTTTTGCAAAGGATTTCGGGAGGTGCTTCAAGGGAGCGGACAAGCTTATATTGACGGACATATACGCGGCCAGCGAAAAAGCTATAAAGGGAGTTACGGTCAAGTGTGTATATGACAGCGCCAGAAAAAACGGTTCAAAAGACATAGTCATATTGAAAAAGGGGCGCATAGCGGAGCATGTAATGAAGATAAAAAGGCCGGGCGACATGATAGTAGTCATGGGCGCGGGCGATATTAAGAAGGTTGCCGATGAGCTTTGTACAAGATTATTGACGAAAAAGCGCGTCGAAAATAGATCCATGGAAAAGTTACGGCAGATTGTCAGGGGAAAGGTAAGATTTAATGAGCCGCTATCCGTGCACACTTCGTTCAAGATAGGAGGCTCGGCTGCGGCATGGTTTGAACCGCTCGACATCAATGACCTCAAAAGAGCGCTGGCCTTTGCCAGGAATAACGGGATACAATTCTTTGTAATAGGGAACGGTTCAAATATATTGGCCAAAGACAAGGGTTTTAACGGGATACTGATACATCTCGGGGCCGGCTATTTTAAAGATATAAAGTTCAGCGGTACTACCGTCCATGTCGGCGCGGGCTTCAGTTTGCCGAAACTTGTTAACCTATGCTGTCGCAAAGGATTGGCCGGGCTTGAGTCGTTGGTCGGCATACCCGGGACAATAGGCGGCGCAATCTACATGAACGCAGGCGGGTGGACAAATCCGATATTCAGAAATATCGGGGAGATGGTCGACTCGCTAAGGGTCATGACAATCCCCGGGAAGATAAAGGTTTTGAGCAGGAGAGATATCAAGTTCGGTTACAGGCGTTCAAGCCTTGAAAAATATATAATACTGGAGGCCGCGCTGAAATTAAAAACGGGCGATCAAAATGCGCTCGTCTCCAGTTCGTCCCATTTTTTGAAGATGAAGAGGGAAAAGCAGGTCCTCGACTTGCCGAGAGCCGGGTGTGTCTTCAAGAACCCNNAGATGATAGATACGCTGGGCCTTAAGGGCGCTCGCATGGGCGGCGCCGAGATATCGGCCAGGCATGCCAATTTTATAGTGAATAAGGGCGGCGCGACCTGCGAAGACGTTCTGGCCCTGGCGAAATTAGTAAGAGAGAGAGTAAGAGAGAGTTACGATATTGATCTGGAACTCGAGGTGAAGGTGGTATGAATTTTGGACGAGTAGGAGTACTTGCCGGCGGACCGTCGAGCGAACGGGAAATCTCTTTACGTTCGGGGAAAGCGGTTTACGACGCGCTCATCAGGGAGGGTGTGAATGTTTTTTTTGTGGACGTCCGCGATAATATCTATGATATAATAAAATCCGAAAAGATGGACGTCGCATTTCTCGCGCTTCACGGAAAATTCGGCGAGGACGGGACCATCCAGAAGATACTCGATACCGAAGGCATCAGGTATACCGGTTCAGGCGCCCGGGCGTCGGAACTTGCCCTGGACAAGATTGCCTCAAAAGAGGCCTTTATCAAAAACGGCATCCCGACACCGGGGTATTCGATTGTAGATAAGGACTGTTTTCCCGACCCGGACAGGACTTGCAGTTTACATGCTCTGTCCGAGTCGGGAAATCTTAAGTTTCCGCTGGTCGTAAAGCCCCAGTTCGAGGGGTCGAGCATCGGCCTGTCGGTGGTGAAAGGAAAAGAAGCATTAAAATCAGCCTTGGATAAGGCTTTCGAATACGGCCCTAAAGCGCTATTGGAAGAATACGTTTCAGGCAGGGAATTGACGGTCGGGATATTGAACGATGAGCCTCTTCCCGTGATAGAGATCGTGCCGCGGCAGCATCTTTATGATTACAAGGCCAAGTACAGCGATCCGGATACTCAGTATCTGGTCCCGGCTCCGATAAGCGGCCGGGCGACTGAGCTTGCAAGATCGCTCGGCCTGCGTTCTCATACCGCGCTCGGATGCAGGTCATTCTCCCGGACCGATATGATGATGGATTCGTCAGGCAGCATATTCGTATTGGAAGTCAATACGATCCCCGGGATGACGGAGCGCAGCCTTCTGCCGAAAGCGGCCGCCGCGATCGGAGTGAATTTCGGCAAATTGTGCGTAAAATTGATTGAGGACGCAATAAG
>PLLI01000017.1:2471-5117 GCA_003140915.1 Candidatus Omnitrophota bacterium | reverse complement strand
AGAACCCGTCTGATGGACGTGCTCGCCCAGCACCTTTCGCAGTGCGGCCTGTAGAAGATGCGTAGCGGTATGATTTGCCGCAACTTTTTCGCGTACCGCTTCATCGATAGAGACATCCGCTTGCTCGCCCTTTACTATCTTGCCGCACAATACTTTTCCGATGTGGACGATCGTATTACCTATCTTCTTGGCGTCCTCGACTTCCATCGCGCCCGAAGGCGTTTCGATTTTTCCCCAATCGCCCGCCTGTCCGCCTGATTCGCCGTAGAACGGCGTCCTGTCGAGGATAACCTCTCCGCCTTCGAGCACTGCTACAACCTGCGCCTCGGCATGCGCCTTCTCGTATCCTAAAAATTCCGTCTTGAGCCCGAGCGCCTCGACCTTCTTGGCGAACGTCTCGGAGAATATCTCGCCTTTTATCTTAGTCTTAGCGCGCGACTGCTGTCGCTGGTTTTCTTCAAATTGTCCCACCAATACCCAGTTTATTTCTTTATTGTAAGTCGCGGCACTCGCTTGGATACTTTCATATGACAAGCCATGAGTATCGCGAAGAATAAATGCGGCTTTTGCTAACTCAGATTCATTATTGGCCTTTTTGAATATTTCATCTGCTTTGGGCCGTAGCGTTTTTTCCACAAATATATAATTCTCTTCTTCTCTTTTGACAATTTGTGCGATATCATCTCTTCTTACTTTTAACTCCGGATATGCGTTCCCCATTATTTCACTGACAGTTGCTACTATTTTATATAAAAACGGCTCTTTTATTCCGATTTCATTGGCATGGCTAAATGCACGTCGTATCAGCTTACGTACAACATAACCGCGCTCTTCGTTCGATGGCATAACTCCGTCTGCGATACAAAATGTCACCGCCCGAATATGGTCTGCAATCGCATTTACTTGTGACTTGTGACTTGCAACCTTGTGACCCGCTATCTTTTCTATCTCACTCACCAACGGCACAAATATGTCTATCTCAAAGTTCGTCTTCACGCCCTGCATTACGGAGGCGAGCCGCTCGAGCCCCATGCCCGTATCGATATTCTTATTCGGCAGCGGCTTCAAGGTCCCGTCCAGCTGGCGGTCGAATTGCGTGAAGACCATGTTCCATACTTCAACGAACCTTCCGCAATCGCACTCGGGCGTGCAGCCGGGTTTTTTACAACCAACGTCCTTACCATAATCGTAAAATATCTCCGAACACGGCCCGCAAGGACCGTTCGGCCCTTTTGACGGCGCTTCGGACGGCCAAAAATTATCTTTTTCGCCGAATCTCTTGATCCTGCTCTCCGGGATCTTTATTACGTTTTTCCAGATATCGTAAGCCTCTTTATCGTCTTTATAGACCGACGCCCATAACCTATCCGGAGATATCTTCAAAACTTTAGTAAAATATTCCCAGGCCCACTCGATCGCCTCTTTCTTGAAATAGTCGCCGAAAGAGAAATTACCCAACATCTCAAAGAACGTGTGATGGCCCGACGTCCTGCCGACATTTTCCAGATCGCCTGTTCTGAGGCACTTCTGGCTCGATGTTGCCCTGCGAAAAGTTATGTTCCGGCCCAGGAATTTTTCCTTAAACTGGTTCATTCCCGCGCCCGTAAAGAGAAGCGTCGGATCGTCTTTGGGGACGAGCGAATCGCTCGGCACTATTGTGTGGCCCTTTGACTTGAAAAATTCCAGGAAACTCTTTCTTATATCGTCAGTCCGCATTGTTAGGGTGTAGGGTGTAGGGTGTAGGGATAGAATATTTTCTACCCCCTAAACCCTAACCCCTTATCCAGCTATCTCCTCAATTATCCTCCGCACGGTATTGTACGCGAACCCGCGGCGCAGGAGAAAATCATACAGCCTCTTCAACGCTTTCGGCCGGTCCAGTTTCTTCAGTCGTTCGAAACGCTCGCCGGCCATGCTGAAGGCTATCTCGTATTCGTCGTAGTCTCCGGCCTTCTTAGCCAGGGCGGCTTCGATAATGGGGTCGCTTACGCCTTTTACTTTTAATTCGTGCCGCAGGACAACGTCGCCGACCGGATTAGTCTGCATTCGCGAATCTACCCAGAGCTTCGCGAACCTTGCGTCATCTGTCTCGCCGGCGCCCTTAAGAACTTCGATAACGTATCCTACGATATCCTCGCCGTAGCCTTTCATCTTCAGGCGGCTCGTTATCTCGAACTCGCTCCTCGGCCGCTGCCGCAAAAGAGCGTAAGCATTGTTCCGCGCGCGGGCTTTTATCTTGTCTGTATCCAATAAATTGTCCACAATGGTAGGGCAGGTTTAAACCTGCCCTACCTGAGTTAGTTTTTATTTAAGCGCCTTTTCGAGCACTTCCTTCTCGATCTTCGCCATGACCTTTGGGTTCTCTTTCAGGAATACGCGCGCGTTCTCTTTTCCCTGCCCCAGCTTATCTTCACCATATATCACCCACGAGCCGCTCTTCTGGGTCACGCCGTAGGTTTCAGCCATGTCGAGAACGCTTCCCGACCTCGAAATACCCTCGTCGAACATTATGTCGAATTCCGCTTTCCGGAACGGCGGAGCGACCTTGTTTTTGACTACCGACGCCCTGACGCGGTTGCCTACCGCCACTTCATCTTTTTTAAGCGACGCAATGCGCCTCAGGTCTATCCTCACCGACGCGTAAAA
>PLLI01000017.1:0-2458 GCA_003140915.1 Candidatus Omnitrophota bacterium | reverse complement strand
CGCGCCTGCAGGCCCATGTGCGACTGGCCCATCTCACCGTCTATCTCGGCCTTCGGCGTAAGCGCCGCGACAGAGTCTATCACGATGACGTCGATCGCGCCGGACTTGACGAGCGTCTCCGCTATCTCGAGAGCCTGTTCTCCCGTATCCGGCTGGGACATTAAGAGGTTGTCGAGGTTCACGCCTATTATCTTGGCGTATCCGGGATCGAATGCGTGCTCAGCATCGATGAATGCNNTTCCGGGCCGAATATCTCGATGACCCTTCCTCGCGGTACGCCTCCTACGCCCAGCGCTATATCAATAGCGGCGGAGCCTGTGGATATGGCCGGCACGTCGAGCTTAAAGTCCTGGCCGAGCTTCATTATCGAGCCTTTCCCGAACTGCTTCTCTATATGTTCAAGCGCCAGGTCGAGCGCCTTGGTCTTCTGTTCCTGCACCTTCGTCTTCTCTGCTTCGGTTGTATCCTTTTCTGCCTTAACGTCTTCCTTCTCTTTTGCCTTAGCCTTAACCATTGTCTTTCTCCTTGTATTTGGTTGCGTTTTTATATCATTATTATAATACTTTTGAAGCTATATTATACATTTATCGCCTCCTTTCTGTAAAGCCATTTTACTGTCCCTTCATGGATGAAACCCTATCCTGCGCCGCGGCTTTTCCAGCGGCGGTTCCATCAACTGCCTGATCGCTTCGAATATCAACCCTATATCCTTATCGTGCTTATCTATTTTTCTCTCAAGCTCAGCCAGCTTATGCGCCAATTCTTTATGAGTTGAGAGAATTTCCCGTATTTTGACAAAAGCTCGCATTATTATTATGTTAACCTGAATAGCCTGCCGGCTATTGAGCACACTTGATAGCATTGCTATCCCTTGTTCGGTGAAAGCATAAGGANNGTCACAATTTGTGACTTCAAGATTGTAACTTCTTGATCTGTAAGGAGAAACATAAAATCTTTCGGAAACCTCTCCGCGTTGCGCTTCACTGCCTGTATCAAAACTTTCGGCTCTACGCCATAAAGTTTAGCCAGGTGTGAGCTTAACATAACTTTATGACCTCGAACCATATATATTTTATCCTCAACTATTTCTTGCAACATCAATTCCTGCATATTCCCTCCATTTCTGAGGTGTCACACTTTGTGACACCATATTCTTTTCTTACTTTGGGCAGCCTTTCTCCCCTCACTATATAAGACGGTTTTTTGCCCCATTTTGTTGCAAAATATTTTAAAAAAATGTATAATCAAGCGTATGAACGCGGAAATCATCTCTATTGGCACCGAGCTGCTGCTCGGACACATCGTAAATACCAACACCTCTTTTCTTTCCAAAAAACTCGCTGAAATAGGAATCGACGTATTCCATACCTCTGTTGTCGGAGATAATACCAGAAGGCTCTTCGAAGCTATCAAACAGGCGCTTGGCCGCGCCGATATTGTTATCACTACAGGCGGGCTTGGCCCTACTGTGGATGACATAACTATTGAAACTATATCCGGCCTGATCGATAGGCGATCAATAAAATGGATACGAAACAGGGTCGGTACCGCACCCGGGTTATTGATCGACCATATAGACAGAAAAATAATCTGCCTCCCCGGCCCACCCAGAGAATTGATCCCGATGTTCGAAAAGGATATTATCCCTTACCTGAAGAAAGGGTCAAAAAGCGCCTGGGTCATAAAATCGCGGACAATAAAAATAACGGGCCTGTCCGAATCGGCTGTCAACAAAGCTGTAAAGGATCTTCTGGAATCAAAACCGCCGACCACGGTCGGGATCTACGCCAAACTTGGCGAGGTCGATCTGAGGATAATGTCCAAGGCCAAAGATGAAAAGAGTGCGCAGGCGGCCATTCAAAAGATAGAAAAGAAGATCCGGCTAAAGTTAAAAAGCCATATCTTCGGATATGACGGCGATAAATTGGAAGACGCGGTCGGTAAAATGCTGGCTGCGATGAAAATGACCATAGCCGTCGCCGAATCCTGTACCGGAGGCCTTCTCTCCGATAGGATCACAAATGTCAGCGGCAGCTCGTATTACTTCAGGATGGGGCTTGTAGCCTATTCGGATGCAGTAAAAGAAAATATCCTCGGTGTTTCAAAAGTTACGTTGAAAAAATACGGCGCTGTTTCGCGTCCTGTCGCGCTTGAGATGGCTCGGGGAATAAAGTTATTGGCAGGGGCCGACATCGGCGTGGGTATAACCGGCATAGCGGGCCCGACCGGCGGGACAAAGGCAAAACCTATCGGCCTGGTCCATATCGCGATCGTTACGGGCCCGAAGAGGATAGCCAAAGAATGCCGTTTCAGGGGCTCACGCGAAGAGATAAAGTTCCGGGCATCGCAGGCCGCGCTGGATTTAATCAGACGAAATCTGTAGTCTTGGGTATAGGGTATAGTAGTTAGGGTTTAGGCAAATTCCTACACCCTAAACCCTACACCCTACACCCTAACA
>PLLI01000037.1 GCA_003140915.1 Candidatus Omnitrophota bacterium | reverse complement strand
CCTCACCAACAAGCTGATAGGACACGAGCTCATCCCTAAGTGAGAGGCCTTGCGGTCCCCCTCTTTGATCACAGCAGGATGCCCTGCCGTGGTCTTATGCGGTTTTAGCCTCGGTTTCCCAAGGTTGTTCCCCACTTAAGGGTAAATTGCTCATGTGTTACTCACCCTTTTGCCACTATCCCTTGCGGGATCGTTCGACTTGCATGCCTAATNNAGACGATTAGGCGCAAATTTTCTACAAAAATTTGCAGGGGCTTGGTCGGTTAAACTCGTTGTAAAAGAACAGAAACACTAAATCCGTCCAGGGGACGGATTTAGACAATAAAAATGACGTCCAGAGACGTCATCCATACATCCTCTAGCTAGTTAATTTATTCCGAAATTGTCAAGGTGAAGTGATCAATACCTTCTCCCTTTTTAAGATGCTGTTTCTCAGCCCTAGCGGGCTGTAAGGCAGAATCTTAGTGTTTATAAATATATCATATTGCGGGATTTTGTCAATAGTTTTTTTAAAAAATTACCCGCGCGTCATCGGCCCATAATGTATATATATATGAAGATAACCCCGAGGATAACGCCCGTTACGCCTATTATTTTACGTGCTTTTAAAAAATGACTGTCAATATCACGGTGCTTGTTCAGCGCTTCATCTATTTTATCTGTAGAAAAATTCCTGCTCAATGTTTTATCCAGCCGTTTAAACAGATCGGGCATTACAAGGAGTAAAAATGCCACGATCAAGTTTATCATACCTAAAACCAACAGCGAAATTTTAGCTACTCCGATCGCGTCCCACATGCTCGCCCTCCTTCTTTTATGCTGCCTTTTTTATTAAAATCTTCGCGAATCTTTTGCCAACGCGGATGCAGTATTCCTTATTTTCGGCAAGCCGCAGGTTTATATCGCTGATCTTTGAGCCATCCAGTTCTACGGCACCCTCCTGGATCTTGCGCTTCGCCTCTGACCTGCTTGCGAGAAGCTTAGCGCCGCCAACAAGGACGGAGAGAATATTCAAATCGCCGCCGAGCGATACTTCCTGAAGCTGAATGTCCTGCGGGAAGCCTTTGTCCTTAAAGGCCCTGTCGAATTCCTCGGCCTGCTTATCCGCCTCTGCCCTTGTAGTATACTGCATAACTATGATTTTGGCAAGACTGACCTTGGCTTGTTTTGGATGCAGCACTCCTGAGGTAACATCTGCCTTGATTTTAGAGAAGTCCTCATCGGTCAGAAGCTCGTAATATTTATACATAAGCTCGTCGGAGATTGACATCAGCTTACCGAACATCTCCTTTGCGCTCTCGTTTATGCCGACATAGTTGCCGAGCGACTTCGACATCTTATTCACGCCGTCGAGGCCTTCGAGGAGCGGCATGGTTATGACGACCTGCGCCTCCTGGCCGTACGCTTGTTGTAAATCTCTGCCTACAAGCATATTGAATTTTTGATCGTTACCGCCAATCTCCACATCTGATTTTAGTTTAACAGAATCGTATCCCTGCATAAGCGGATAGAAAAGCTCGGAGTAGCTTATTGGTTTATTCTCCTTCAACCTTTTTTCGAAATCATCACGCTCCAATAACCGTGCAACAGTATACTTCTGGGCAAGCTCGATAAACTGCTCAAATCCAAATGGATGTTCGCCGTCCGTACTAAACGGCCTTATAAACCAATCTCTATTATGTTTTATCTCAAAAAGCCTTGGGTCTGTACTCAGTATTCTTTTTACTTGATTCGCATATGTCCTGGAATTCTTATCAACCTCATCTATAGACAGCATTTTTCTTGTCTGTGATTGGCCTGACGGGTCACCAACTAATGCAGTAGCATCGCCTATTAAAAACACGACCTTGTGGCCGAGGTCCTGGAAATGCCTCATCTTCCTTAACAAGACGGTGTGGCCAAGGTGGATGTCGGGTGCGGTGGGATCGAATCCGGCCTTTACAACAAGAGGTTTATTCTCTTTTATGGAACGCTCGAGCTTCTTCTTTAGTTCGCCGCGTTGAATTATTTCGACCGTGCCCCGCGAAATAAGCTCCAATTGTCTGTCGATATTCTTTTCCACGCCTACTCCGTTACTTTAATCTCATCCAGGTTGCTATTCTTATCAAAATACAGATAGATCCTGGTCCCCTCAAAGAATGATGATTTGGCGCTCTTATAGATCCATTTCTCCCTGCCGGTAGAGGAATCGGTCATATTAACCACCGGCTCGCCGTAACGATCCGCTATCTCTTTTTTTGACTGCCCCTTTTTGATAGCGCCATTATCTATAGCGGCCTTGACCCTTTCAAAGGCCCTGGTCTCAGATGCGTAAGTTTTTTGGGCGTCAGCCTGTGCCCTGGCAATATCCATTAATTCGCCTATTCCGGCAGCATATACTGTGGATGAGAGAAACAATAATGCAAGAACGCCCAATAGACTCTTTCTTGCCATCACGCTCCTTTGATACTCAACGCTATCTTATGCTGGATCGAATCGACCTTCAACAACTTTACTTTCAGGTCGTCTCCGGCCTTGAATTTCTCTTCCAGTTTTTCGCCTTCGCCAAGCGGTATTTCCGAGATGTGGACGAGCCCTTCCAGGTCTTTGTCTATTTCCACAAATAACCCGAAATTCGCCACCTTCGTGATCTTGCCTGTCATGACCGCATCCGCTGCATATTTGACAGCGATCTCATCCCACGGATCAGGCATCAACTGTTTGACCCCGAGAGATATCCTTCTGTTGTTCGCGTCCGCGGCCAGTACGACGGCCTCGATCTTCTCGCCTTTTTTGAAAACGTCTTTCGGATGACCGATACGTTTGGTCCACGATATATCGGAAACATGGATGAGGCCGTCTATCCCGTCTTCGAGTTCGACGAACGCGCCGTAATCCGTAAGGTTCCTGATCTTTCCTTTAACTCTGGTACTTACAGGATACTTCTCTTCAACGCCTATCCATGGGTTTGCCTCGAGCTGCTTTAAGCCCAGCGATATCTTCTTATTATTCTTATCCACTTCCAGTATCTGGACCTCTATCTTGTCGCCTATGGCAAGAAGCTCGTTCGGGTTGGAATACTTCTTCGTCCATGAAAGCTCGGATATGTGGAGAAGCCCTTCCACGCCTTTTTCGAGCTCGACGAATGCCCCGTAAGGCACCAGGTTGACGACATTGCCCTTCACCCGGCTGGCCACAGGATATTTCGTATCGACGAGTTCCCACGGGTTCTGGGTCTTCTGCTTCAAACCGAGCGACACGCGTCCCGAATCTTTATCGAAATCGAGCACGACCACATCTATCTTATCGCCTATCGCCAGGACTTCGCTGGGATGAGAGACCCTGCCCCAGCTCATATCGGTTATGTGTAAAAGCCCGGTCATGCCTGCCCCGAGGTCGACGAACGCACCGAAGTCGGTTATGTTCCTGACTATGCCGCTGACGACCGATCCTTTCTGCAGGCTGTCGAAGACCTTCTTCTTGTCCTCTTCCTTCTGTTGCTGCAGCACGTCCTTGCGGGATACCACTATATTCTTTCTTGCCTTATTTATCTTAACTATCTTGAACGGGAATGTCTGGCCGATCAGCTGGTTCAAATTGCCAAAACCTTTAAGCACCGCGAGACTGGCGGGCAGAAAAGCCTCGACGCCGATATTGACCATGAAACCGCCTTTGACCTTCTTGGAAACCTTGCCTTCGACCATATCCCCTTCGCCGTATCTCGAAATGACCATCTCCCATCCGACGGCACGTTCCGCCTTCTGTTTCGAAAGTACAACCATCCCGTTCTCATCCTCTTTCGATTCGAGGTAAACGTCCACCTCGTCGCCTATCTTGAGCGATTCCGGGTCCGAAAATTCAGAGATGGCGACGGCGCCTTCAGATTTATAACCTATATCGACCACAACATCCTTGGCATTTACGGCTATGATCCTGCCTTTAACGATCTGCCCTTCCTTGATGTCTACAATACTCTCTTTATACAGGTCGGCAAAACTCTTCTTTTCGCCCCCTTTCGATTCCTCTTTTCCCAATGCATCCACGTCATTTTTTTCTTCAACCATTAATTAAACAACCCCTTTCTTTGACCGCCTTTGACGGTCATCCGCCGGTCTAAGCACCGGATTAGGATTTTTTTGATTTTTGTTTTCGAAATTTCGAATTGATCCTTTTTACCACTCTTTTGACCATCCAATCAGGCGTCGAGGCGCCGCTCGTTATCCCTATCGACATACCAGGCCTGATCCAGTCCTCATCCACTTCACCCTCGGTCTCGATAAGGTGCGCCGCTTTCGCGACGCCGGAGCACACTTCAAGAAGCCGTTTCGTATTTGCGCTGTTCCTCCCGCCTATGACTATCATCAACTCCATCTGAGCCGAGAGTTCCTTTGCGGCCGCCTGCCTCGATTCGGCATCCTCGCATATCGTATTGAAGACCCTCAGCTCTTTCGGACCCTTTTCGGCTAGTGTCTTTACAACATCCGAAAAATTACCTTTGGACTGCGTGGTCTGCGATATGATGCTTACCTTGTCGTTCCTGCCTAATTTTAAAGAACGGGCCTCGGTTCTGTCCTTCACGACATAGACGTTCCGCGCGGCGAAATCGACCAGCGCCTTGACCTCAGGATGACGCCCATCACCCACTATCACCACGGTATAGCCTTCGCTGCTTAAACGTTTGGCTATCCTCTGTGCGTTCAATACGAACGGGCACGTAGTATCGATTATGTCTATCCCTCTCCGCGCGATAGACGATTGTTTTCTCGGGCTGAGCCCGTGAGAGGATATTACAAGCACCCCCTTCTTGATATTATTTATATCCTTTATTACTTTAAGGCCCTTCTTGGAAAGGCCCTCGACAACCTGCCTGTTATGTATGATCGAGCCTAATGAATATATCGGCCTTTTTCCTGATAACGCCTCTTCGGCCATCCTGACGGCGCGTTTTACGCCGAAACAGAAACCGGTCTTCTTAGCCAGTTTTACCGACATACTTATCCCTTAAAACTGCGATCCTCTTCATTAGTTCGTCGCTTATCTTTTGGTACGCTTCTTTGCTATTCCGTCCATTGCTGATATCGAACATAACCGGCTCGCCTATGTATACACTGACCGGATGGCGTTTTAATGTCTTCAGGCTCCTGGGAAGTGCCTCCAGAGAACCGTCTATGTAAGCAGGCACGACCGGCACTCCCGCCTTAGCGACTATGAAACCTACCCCGGGTTTCGCGGACCTCAAATTCTTATCTGTCGAACGCGTCCCTTCGGGAAAAATGACAAGCGGCTTTCCGTCTTTTAATATAGCGAGCGCCTGCTTTAGCGCTCCCAGGTCACCGCTATTTCTCTTCACGGGAAAAGCGTGAACCTGCCTCATGACCCAGCCGAAGAACGGCTTCCAAAAAAGATTTTCTCTCGCCATGTAATACAGGCCCCTATGAAGAGACGTGCCGAGGAATATCGGGTCAAAGTAGCTTGAATGGTTGGAGACGAATATAAAAGCTCCGTTATCCGGCACATTCTCCCGCCCCACTACTTTAAAGCTAAGATACGCTTTAAAAAATATGAGAAATAACAACCATCCTACGAAGTAAGCCATAGAGCGTCACTTTATGTAAGCTAATATCTTCTTCACTACCTCATCTATCGAAAGGTCCGTCGTGTCGACTAGTATCGCGTCGGCCGCTTTCCTGAGCGCACCGACAGCCCTGTTCATGTCGGATTCATCCCTGACAATGACATCTTTCTTTATAGCCGCGAAGTCGACCGCCTGCCCCGCTCCGAGGAGCTCTTTATGCCGGCGTCTTGCGCGCTCGTTCGGATCGGCATCGAGATAAAACTTGTAATCAGCGTACGGAAATACGACCGTGCCGATATCCCTTCCCTCCAGGACCGCGCCGCACTTTTCGCCTATGGAGCGCTGAAGCCTGACCATCTCTTTTCTCACCCCAGGAACGCGCGCGATGTACTTTACATTGTTCGTCAGTTCCGGGGTCCTTATCAGTCCGGCAACATCTTCTCCGTCCAGATAGACCTTTAAGGCTCCCGACCCTTCT
>PLLI01000023.1 GCA_003140915.1 Candidatus Omnitrophota bacterium | reverse complement strand
GCCCCAAGGCCGCAGAGAAATTCTACGATCGCGCGCTATTCCTGAATATAAAAAGCAATAACCTGATGAACCGGTTTGCGTGCCTGGATACATTTTACACGCGCGCATTTTCATCTCTGCGTTCGAAAAATTATAACGGCGCTGAAAGTTATCGTAAGAAGATAAATGTCTTCACCGCTAATAAGGACAAGCATAAATACGCTGAGCCATATAGCGATATTTCCAACATTCTCCAATTTCTTATCCGGAATCAAGACATAACGGTAAAAGGGATGGATGTCGTCTACTATGATATTGCCTCCGGTTATTTCGAGATCGGCTACTATAACTCGGCGAGCTATTTCGTAGACCGCGGCATCGAATGCAAAACCAAATAAGACGATAAGATAAAAAAGGGGATGGCAGATGAATAAAGCCAGGCTGCTCAAGATCGTCAATCTGCTGCTCTTTATTTCCATGGCAGCCCAGGCATTGACAGGGCTGGTATTATTTTTTGATCTCTTTGTCTCGAGGGCAAAGTTATTCGAGATCATTTCGGAGGTCCATCGATACAATGGGCTGGTAGTGACTCTCCTCATAATCACACATCTCGCAATGAATTGGAATTGGATCAAGAGCCAGTTTTTTAAAAGAAGAGCAGGTTACTGATGCGGTTAAACGCCTTCATAGCGAAAGCGGGTTTCACTTCAAGAAGGAAGGCGGCTCTCTTTATAAAAGAAGGTTCGGTCAAGGTTGGCGGTAAGGTTGTTTGTGAACCATGGTACCTCGTAAAGGAAGGCGACGCCGTAACGGTAAACGGCAAACTGCTCAATGCCGAAAAGAAGACCTACTTTATAGTAAATAAGCCCAAAGGGGTCACCGCAACCGTCGAAGACGAGCATGCGTTGAAAAAGATAACGGAGATCGTGCCAAAAAGATATGCCCGCCTGTATCCGATAGGCAGGCTCGATAAGGATTCCGGGGGGCTCATAATTCTTACGAACGACGGAGATCTTTGTTATCAGCTGACCCATCCAAAATTTGAGGTGGAGAAAGAGTATGTCGTAACGGTAAAGGGGTCTCTTGAACCTGACGTTCTGGCACGCCTTAAGAGAGGTGTTTTTGACGAAGGCGATCTGTTGAAAGTCAAAGCGTATTCAGGCATGAAGAAAGCCGGCGGCAATACCGCGCTGCATGTCGTGATTGCCGAAGGGAAGAAGAGGCATCTGCGCAGGCTTTTTAAATCGCTGGGAAACCCCGTTATCGACCTGAAGCGTATCCGCATAGGGAACTTACGGCTCGGAGACCTCAGGGAAGGAAGCTTTGAGAAGATTGACAGGGAAACGATATACAGGCTGGCGATAGGTAAAAGCGGAGACCGTTGATCTTGGATTTAACTAGAGAGGAGGCAGTATGCTTAAATCAAAAAGGATACTCATAATCGATGACGAAGAGGGTTTTCTCGCGCTTTTGAGGCAGGCCCTGGAAGAGAGAGGGTTTGAAGTTGCCACCGCATTGAATGCCGTGGATGCCGGCATAGAAATAGCGACTAATTTACCCGTACTGATACTCATGGATATAAAGATGCCGGGGATCGACGGTTTTCAAGCGTGCGAGGCCATAAAGCAGAACCCAAATACGAAAGGTGTGCCCATCATAATCATCTCTGCGCTTTCCGATGACTCGGACATCCACAAAGCGAAAAAGATCGGTATAGCGGATTATTTTGTCAAGCCGGTCGATATAGAGAGGCTAATAAACAGGATACGAACGATAATACCCTAAATTTTTATAAAGGAAAAATTTAGGGTTTGTCTGACTACGGAAATCCCAAAATTTCACAGAGGAAATTTTGGGATAATACCATAATCAGTTGACTTTTTCATTTTCGCAGATATAATAATAAAATCAACAAAAGTTAGCGAAAGGAACCGGAAAAGATGGCGAGTTTTGAAGCAAAAGATATCAGAAATATTATTCTCTTGGGCCATTCGGGAAGCGGCAAGACCTCGCTTATCGAATCGATGCTTCACAACGCAGGTGCGATCCCGAGGATGGGAAAAGTAGATGACGGCACGACCGTCTCCGATTACAATGAGGACGAAAAAGAGAAGAGGCATTCAGCGAGCTCATCGCTTTTGAGTTTCCTATACAATTCAAAAAAGATAAACGTGATAGATACGCCCGGCTATACCGACTTCGTCGGGGAGATGATCGGGGGGCTGAGGGCGGCTGACGCGTGTATCGTAGTCGTCAATGCCACGGGCGGTATAGAGATAGGTACGGAGCGCTCCTACAGAATGGCGATGGAGAAGGGCGTTCCATGTATCTTCTTCATAAACATGCTTGATAAAGAGCACTCCGATTACGATAAATGCTTCGAGGATATCAAGAAAAAGTTCAGAAAACACTGCGTTGCGGTAGACGTGCCGGTCGGAAAAGAATCGGCTCTCAAGAACGTCGTGAATATCGTGAACCGCAATGGGCTTGACACGCTGGCGGATGCGGACAAGGCGCATGCTAAAGGGCTGGCCGACGAACTTGCCGAAGCCGTTGCCGAGACCGATGACGCGCTTCTCGAGAAATATCTGGATAAAGGGGATTTGTCGCTTGAGGAACTGGATAAGGCATTCAGAAAAGCCGTTGTAAAAGGCGATGTGACCCCGATACTTTGCGGTTCGGCCCTGCGCGAGATCGGCATCAAAGAACTCCTCGACATGATCGTGAATTATTTCCCGTCCCCAATAGACAGGCCCGCAGTAGAAGCTCTTAAACCTGATAGTTCCGAGAAGGTTTTCATTGTCATGAAGCCGGACGGCCCGTTCGTGGGGCTTGTATTCAAGACATTATCCGATCCTTTCCTTGGCCAGATATCGATATTTAAAGTCTTTTCCGGCAAGCTCCAGTCAAACACCGGATTTTATAACGTAAATAAGAGCACAAGAGAAAAGATCGGCGCTATATTCAGCCTTTTGGGTAAAGCGCAAACCCCGATGGATTCGGCCCAGGCCGGGGACATCGCGTGCGTCGCCAAGTTGAAAGATACTCAGACCGGCGATTCCATAACGGATGAGAAGAATCAGGTGAAGTTTGACGATATACAGTTCCCTGAGCCTGCCATCTCGTTCTCGTTAAAACCGAAGACGCGAGCGGACGAAGATAAGATATCGAACGCCATCCATAAGATAAGCGCGGAGGATCCGACGTTTAAAGTAACACGGGAAGCGCAGACCAAAGAGATGATCGTCTCCGGCATGGGCGACATGCATATCGCGATGATGCTGAACAGGATGAAGATGCGCTACGGCGTCCAAGTCGACGTTGGGACTCCGAAGGTGGCGTACAAAGAGACGATAATGGCGAAAGGCGATGCCCAATACCGCCACAAGAAGCAGACGGGCGGTGCGGGACAATTCGCGGAAGTCTGGATGCGTATAGAGCCATTATCGCGAGGAACGGGATTCGAATTCGTGAATGAAGTTGTGGGCGGCGCCATCCCGCGGCCTTTTGTCGTGAGCTGCGAAAAAGGCGTGAAGGCCGCCCTCGGGAACGGGCCGCTTGCGGGATTCCCGGTAGTCGATGTCAGGGCGATAATATATGACGGCAAGACGCACCCGGTAGATTCGAAGGATATCGCTTTCCAAACCGCAGCGCGCCATGCCTTCAAAGAGTCTATGCTGAAAGCAAAGCCGGTCCTGCTCGAGCCTATAATGGACGTCGAGATAATGGTCCCCGATGAATTCATGGGCGACATCACCGGGAGCCTGAATTCGAGGCGCGGCAGGGTAATGGGCATGGAGCCTGCCGATGGTTCGCAGGTCATCAAGGCAAAGGTCCCGCTCGAGGAGATGTATAAATACGTTAACGAACTCAAATCGATAACCGGAGGAAGGGGCACATATACCATGACCTTTTCCCATTATGAGATAGTGCCGCCGAACATGGCGCAGACAATAACCGAGAAGGCGAAGCAGAATAAGAAAGAGGAAGAGGAGGATTAATGAGCGGACATTCAAAATGGGCGACGATCAAACATAAAAAGGCTGCTACCGACGCCAAGAGGGGGTCGTTATTCACAAAGCTTATCAAGGAAATTACCGTTGCGGCCAGAGGCGGCGGCAAACCCGAAACCAATCCGAGACTTAGAGTCGCTATCGAGCGCGCAAAAGAAGCATCCATGCCGGCGGACAACATCGACCGCGCGATAAAGAAAGGCACCGGAGAACTGGAGGGTGTAAGCTACGAGGATATAACGCTCGAAGGCTACGGCCCGGGGGGAGTAGCTATTTACGTAGAAGGAGTAAGCGACAACAGGAATAGGACGACGAGCGAGGTGCGGACCATATTTACCAAGAAAGGCGGAAATATGGCGGGCGCAGGCTCGGTCAGCTGGATGTTCGAGAAAAAGGGCTATTTTGTAATAGATAAAAAAACGATCGATGAAGATAAGCTGATGGGTATAGTGCTGGACGCGGGTGCCGAGGACCTGATCGTGGAAGATGAAAATTACGGAGTGAAGACGGCCCCGGCTGATTTCTTTAAGGTCAAGAAAGCTCTGGATGACAACAAGATACCTACCGAGGACGCCGAGATAACGCTCCTGCCGAAATCTACGGTCAAGGTTACAGGCGATGATGTCAGGAAAATCCTGGATCTCGTAGAGGGCCTGGAAGAACATGAAGACGTGCAGCACGTCTACGCGAATTTCGACATACCTGACGACTTATTGAAGGAATGATGTGCGCATACTTGGGATCGATCCTGGGTTACAGGTAACGGGTTACGGAATAATCGAAGATAAAAGTTTTAAGCTCGTCGAGGCCGGCGTTATAAGGACCGCGGCGCGGAGGCCTATCCAGGAGAGGATCACCGGGATATTCGACGAGATATCGAAGATCGTCGAAGAATACCGGCCGGATGTCCTCGTCCTCGAGAAGATATATTCCCACTATAAACATCCGACCACCGCTATCCTGATGGGCCATGCCCGGGCGATGGCATGTTTGGTCTGCGGCAAGTTCGGCGTTAAACTGATCAATTATCCTTCGACGCGCATTAAGAAGGCGATAACCGGTAACGGCCACGCCTCGAAGATACAGGTGCAAAGGATGGTCCAGAGCCTTCTTAAATTAAAAAAGGCGCCCGAACCGGTCGACGTGAGCGATGCCCTTGCCATGGCGATAAGTTATTGCTACATAGAGAAGGGTGTAGGTTGTAGGGTGCGGGGGTAAAAATGATTTCACAAATTTCAGGAAAAATAAAGAAACGAAAACCTTCGAGCCTTGAAATAGACGTCAACGGCATATCCTACGAAGTCTTGATCCCTCCCGCCGTTATGAAGGGCATCGACAAGACGTGCCTTGAGGACGGAAGCATATCGCTCATTACCTACCATTATTATCAGATGGACCAATCGAAGGCGATACCTGTGCTGGTGGGATTTTTAAATGAGATCGAAAAAGATTTTTTTGAGCAGTTCATAACGGTTTCCGGGGTCGGGCCCAAGGCGGCATGCAGGGCGCTGACTCTCGCGATTTCGGATATAGCGGCCGCAATAGACCGCGGTGACATGGCTGTTTTAAAGTCACTCCCCGGAATAGGCGACCAAAAGGCCAGGGAGATAGTAGCTAAACTCCAGGGGAAAGTGGGAAAGTTTGCTTTGATGCAGGATAAGTTCTACGGAGACATTTCCGTAGGCAAAGAGAATATAAAAGAGGAGGCCCTGAGCGTTCTTCTGCAATTGCAATACAAGAAGAATGAGGCGGAAACGATGATCGATAAGGCCATCAAACGCAACCCAAAGATCTCTTCGTGTGAAGATATATTGAATGAAGTCTATAGAGGCTCGAAATAATACCATGCCAAAGAAAGAATTTGAGAGAGAGAAGCTTTTGACGAACCAGGAGACCGAAGAGGATCAGATATTAAATATTTCTCTCAGGCCTTCCAAGCTCGAAGATTTCATAGGGCAGAAGGCGCTTGTGGAGAATCTCAAGGTATCGATCCAGGCGGCCAAGAAACGAAAAGAGCCGATCGAACACGCCCTTCTCTCCGGACCTCCGGGGTTGGGCAAGACGAGCCTGGCGCACATCATAGCAAATGAGATGGGTTCGAAGATAACTGCGACAAGCGGGCCGGCGATAGGAAAAGCCGGAGATCTCATATGTATATTGACCAATCTCGCGAATGGGGATATCCTCTTTATTGATGAGATCCACAGATTATCGAAGACCGTGGAAGAGTTCATATATCCGGCCATGGAAAATTTTGAGATCGATTTTGTCATCGATAAAGGCCCTTATGCGAAGACAATAAAATTCAACCTTAAGCGCTTCACACTGATAGGCGCGACCACGCGCGCCGGGTTATTGACAGCGCCCCTTCGTTCGCGATTCGGCATATTTCACTACCTCGATTTTTATGAGACTGAAGATCTTGTCAAAATAATCACACGCTCGGCCAAGCTATTGAATATTCCGATCGACAAGAATGCGGCCGAAGAGATAAGCAGGCGCTCGAGAGGATCGCCGCGGGTCGCGAACAGGCTCTTGAGGCGCGTAAGAGATTGGGTCCAGGTGAAACGCGATGGTAAAATAACCCTCGACGCGACGGAAGAGGCGTTGAAAAATCACGGTATCGATAAGATGGGGCTCGACAATGTTGACAGGAAGGTCATAACGGTCATGCATGAGTCTTTTAACGGAGGACCGGTCGGCATAGAGTCGATAGCCGCGACGTTGAACGAGGAGCCGGATACCATCGTGGACGTCGTCGAGCCGTTCTTATTGAAAATAGGTTTTCTGAAGAGGACGCCCAGAGGAAGAGAATTGAC
>PLLI01000055.1 GCA_003140915.1 Candidatus Omnitrophota bacterium | reverse complement strand
ACGAGCGTCGGCTACGGCGCTTCTTTCGGCGGGATCGCGCCGCTTCTGACTATGATGAACTGCTGTTCTCCTGGGGTAGCGGTCGTAAATATCGATAACGGTTTCGGCGCGGGGTATTTCGCGAGTCTGGTCAATAAATAGGCCTAATATGAAAATTGCTTACTTCGACTGCTTCTCCGGCATATCCGGCGACATGACGCTCGGCGCTTTTCTTGATGCTGGCCTCAAGCTTGGAACACTGTCGAGAGAGCTCGCGAAACTTAAATTAAAAGGATACANNGGTCACGCGCGGCGGGATCTCCGGCACGAAATTTGACTGTGTAACGGATAACGCACCACATGCCCATCGCTCTCTAAAAGATATAACCTCGCTCATCGATAGAAGTTCATTAGGCGGCAGAGTTAAAGATACCGCGAAGAAGATATTTCAGGCAATTGCCGCGGCAGAGGCGAAGGTCCACGGCAAGGAACGTGCCAGGGACATAATTTTCCACGAACTGGGTGATACAGATTCTATCGTTGATATAGTCGGCACGGCCATTGCCGTCGACAAGTTGGGGATCGATGCCGTCTATTCATCTAAGGTGAATATGGGCAGGACGATCGTCGCTTCGAGACACGGCAATATTCCAGCGCCTTCTCCGGCGAGCCTGGAACTCTTGAAGGGATTCCCGGTCTCGGTATCGGACATAGAAGCGGAACTTGTCACTCCGACGGGTGCGGGCATCCTAAAAGCGCTTTCGAAGAATTCAGGGCCGATTCCTCAGCTGGAGATCGCAGGGATAGGTTACGGAGCGGGCTCGAAAGAGATAAGCGAACGGCCGAACATGCTCCGCGTTCTGATAGGCGAGATAAAGCCTGCGTTCAAAGAGGACAACGTATACGTGATCGAGACGAATATAGACGACATGAACCCTCAGCACGTCGGGTACGTCATCGAGAAATTACTGGGTGCCGGCGCAGTCGATGCCTATATCACGAACATACAGATGAAAAAAGCCAGGCCCGCTTTCAAGTTGACTGCTATCGCGGATGCGACGAAGCTGCAAAAGGCCGCTTCGGTGATTTTCAGTGAGACCCCGGCGATAGGGCTTCGTTTTTACGAAGCGAACAGGATGAAGCTTGACAGGAAATCCGCGAAGGTGAAGACCGCCTACGGTGAATTGAAGGTAAAGGTAAGCAAGGGGCCGGATAGCCTCCTCACCGTTTCGCCTGAACACGACGAATGCGTCAAGGCGGCCAGGGAGAAGAACGTTCCCCTGCGTAAAGTTTACGAAGCGGCGAAACTTGCCGCGAGGGCGTCTCTGTTACTTGCATTTTTACTCTTAGGTCTATGGTCTATGGCCTATAGACCTGCATATGCGGATGTGGTCGTTACAAACGGCGGGGAAGAGTTAAAAGGCATAGTCGTTGAGGATTACAACGACCGCATCGTGATATCAACGATCAGCGGTGAAAAGACGATAATGAAATCCGACATCAAGGAGCTTTACTACGACGAAGAAGAGGAGAACCTGATAAAACTTGCCGACCAGGCCAAAGAAAAACGCGACTATATCAGGGCCCTTACCTATTACGACATGGCATTCAGGAAGAACCCGAACTCGAAAGCGGCCAAGGACGGCCTGGTATTCCTGGAAGGCTACCTCTTCAGGAAAGAACAGGCACAGAAAGAAGACGATATCAGGAAGCGTGACGAACTGGAGAACCGTAATGTTACTATCCCGACCCAGCCGACCGGAGAGGAAGAGATATCGGAAAAGACAGCGGCCCTGAGAAAAGTCCTGGGCATAACACTCGACATTGTAAATGGTTTTCCTCAGGTTGTGACTATCCAGCCTCATTCACCGGCTTCCGAGGCAGGGGTCTTGAAGGGCGACAAGATCGCCGCTATCTGGGCGCGGCTTACGGGTTACATGGAATTAAGGGAAGTCCTGAATGCGCTGCTGGACAAGCCGTCCCTGGAATTAAAATGCACGATTGAGCGTACGATAGAGGTCCCTCTTAAGCATTATATTCTGATAGCGCCGGGCACCAAGGAGCTGATCGGCATCGTTTTGTCGATGGAATTCAACGGGCTCACCGTTGCTTCTGTCGTCGAAGGCAGCCCGGCATATGATGCGGGCCTTAAGAAAGGCGATCTCGTTACCGCCATAAACGGCAAGTCGACGCGTTACACGCCGTTAAAGAAAGCGATAGACGCGATCAGGAGCGTGAAAGAGGATACCGTGACATTGACCGTTAGAAGGGAAACCTTAATTTGGAGGAGAGACTAAAGATGGCCGAAAATACCTTAGCCCCGAGGTTTAAAAGAAGACAATACATTGTAGCCAGGAGATTCCAGTTAAAATATACCGGCATAATTTTGTTATTGATGTTCATCACGGCAGGTTTCTGTTCATATGCCATCTATTATACTTCTATGATACTCTTCGGGGAAAAGCTCGCAAGCGTCTATCCTCAGGGCCAACTTGTATCGATCGTGAAAACGGTAAACATGAGGATACTTATAAGCATGCTGGTGATATCGCCGCTTGTTGGATGTTTGGGCATATACCTTTCCCACAAAATAGCCGGCCCCATATACAGGATCGAGCGGTTCCTTGCCGGCATGGTCAAGGGCGACTTTTCCAGCCGCATAACGTTAAGAAAAGGCGACGAGATGGTCTCCCTGGCCGATGCTATAAACAGGCTCACCGGTTCTCTTNNGGTAACGGCCGAAAAGTCCATAATGGAGAACGCACTGAGAGAGCTTTATACCTTAAGGGAGTCGATCTCTTCGTGTTCGCCTGCTGACCGGACGCGCATGAGCAGTATTCTGGAAAACCTGGATAGCGAGATACGGCTTATCGGCAAAGAACTGGAGAAGTATAAGGTATAGCATAGCCTACCCTAAACTAAGTGGATAGGCCTACCACTGTTAAAATTAACTGGCGTGGTAGAGCACCTGCCAAATACCCGTAAAACATTTCTTAAACCTGCCCCTCTTGACAACCCCATTTTATGGTGTATACTTTAAGCTACCGCGTATTAGTCCGTATCAAAAGAGTATAATTAATACCAATCCTTGGAAGGGGTGGTTTGATATGCCGGAAGATATTGTCTTCACGGTTCAGGAGGTGGCAAAATACCTGCGGATGCAGCCCGTAACTATTTATAAACATGCAAAATGCGGGAAGCTGCCGTGTTTTAAGGTAGGCGCCAACTGGCGCTTTAAGAAGTCCACCATAGACCGCTGGATAGCTGAGCAGGAAGATAACGGCCAATAAGCCGATAATATGGACCAAATAGGACGATTATGTTAAACGCAGAAGACATAAAAGGCCTGATCCCGCACAGGTACCCGTTCTTGATGCTCGATAGGGTTGTAGAGCTGAAAGAAGGCGAATTTATAAAGGCCTATAAGAATATCAGTATAAATGAAGAATATTTTAAGGGCCATTTCCCGGGCGCAGCCATATTACCTGGAGCACTGATCGTGGAAGCGATGGCCCAAGCCGCATGCGTTCTTTTAAAGAAGAGCATGACCGATCTTCAGGCGGCGCTTTTTTATGTTACGAACGTCAAAGTAAAATTCTTGAAACCGGTTGTGCCGGGCGACCAGCTCTATATTATCGTAAAGCCTGTGAAGATCGCGCGAATAGGCGGAATATGCGAAACGGAAGCTTTGGTCGGCAATGAGACGGTAGCAAAAGGGGAGATGACCTTTGCCTGCAAATAAGAGGATAGTCATAACGGGGCTCGGGATCCTGTCATCCGTAGGCATAGGTAAGAATGAGTTCTGGGAGTCCATGAAAGGTGGCATTTCCGGGATAAAGCCGGTAACGTTATTCGATACCGCTAATCTTAGAAGCAAATTGGCGGGCGAGATAAAAGATTTTAACCCGGAGGCGATATTGGGGACTAAGGGGTTGAGAAATTTCGACAGGTCGACGAAGCTCGTCCTGTCCGCCTCGAAACTGGCGCTCGATGACGCTAATATCACGCAGCCGATCAGCGAAGACCAGACCGATATCTTTGGCGTCTCTTTGGGCTCGACGATGGGTTCGGTCTGGTCGATAAGCGAATTCGATAAAGAGGGCCTGAGAGAAGGGCCGCGAAGCGTTAACCCTGCGCTATTTCCCAACACTGTCATAAACGCCCCGGCGAGCCAGATATCGATACGATTTAACATCCAGGGTTTTAACAGCACTGTCTCGACGGGATTCTGCGCATCGCTCGATGCCGTCTACTACGCGATGAATATGATAGAGCTATATGAATATAAGGCAGTATTGACCGGCGGCGTCGAAGAACTATGCGAACAGACATATAAAGGTTTTTACAAGATAGGCCATCTGGCAGGTTCCCGGCCGGGCAAAGAAGAGGTCAACTGCCCGTTCGATAAGCGCAGGAACG
>PLLI01000084.1 GCA_003140915.1 Candidatus Omnitrophota bacterium | reverse complement strand
AAATGGGCGCAGGTCGAGAACCAACTGCAGAGGCGCAATGACCTGATACCCAATCTTGTCAATACCGTTAAAGGATATGCCGCACATGAAAAGACCGTTTTTGAAGATGTTACGAAGGCGCGGTCGCAATGGGCCAATGCCGGCACGATAGACGAGAAGGTCAAAGCAGCCTCAAACCTCGATTCCGCCCTGGCAAGGCTGATGGTGGTGGTGGAAAATTACCCGACCTTAAAGGCCGACCAGACATTTTTACGCCTCATGGATGAACTGTCCGGGACCGAGAACAGGATTGCGGTGGAGCGAATGCGTTACAATGAGGCGGTGCAGGATTATAACATTACGGTAAGGACTTTACCGGGCAACATAGTTGCCGGGATCTGCGGATATAAACCCGCTACCGCGTATTTCAAGGCGGAAGAGAAGGCGCGGAACGTCCCGGAAGTTACNNAAAAATTTTAAATAACACCGGAGAATTTAATGGACGGACTTACAAAAGCAAGGGACAGCATAATGGCCGCGGAAGAGATAGCTATCTCCGGCCACACCAATCCCGACGGAGATTCGATCGGATCGCTCTTATCTTTAGGCCTGGCCCTGGAAGGTCTTGGGAAGCGCGTTTACATGATAAGCTATGACAGGGTCCCGCAGCGATACAAGAAATTGCCGGGAGCGGCGCGTATAATAAAGAGGCTCGACCGGCCCGTAGACCTTGCCATATCCGTCGATTGCAGCAACAAAGAAATACTCGGCAGGGCTTACGGCGTATTCGCGCGCGCGAACAAGATACTCGAGATAGACCATCATGATTTTCGCAGGCCGTTCGGAGACGTCGTATACGTGGACGATAAAGCGGCCGCAGTAGGCGAAATGATATACACGCTTTTGAAGAAGCTGCGCATCACCCTCACAAAAGAGATAGCATATAACCTGATGACCTCGATAATAGTAGAGACGAGTTCCTTCAGGCTCCCGAACGTGCGGCCATACACGTTCGAGGTCTGCACGGACCTGATCCGTTCGGGCGTGAGCTTTTACGATCTCGTCGATATGATCTTCTGGTCGAGGACGAAAGAGTCGGCAATGCTCTCCGGCTTATGCCTGGCACGCAGCAGGTTCTTAAAAGGCGGGAGGATCGTCTGGTCGATAATAACGAAGAAGGATTTCGCGCGCATAAAAGGGCGCGATGAGGATGTGGATGCTGCGCCGGATGAAATGCGGGCCATCAAGAAAGTCGATATAGCTATCNNAGCTATCCTTTTCAGGGAAAACGGTAAAAATACTTTACGGGTCAGCCTCAGATCGAAAGACAATATTAATGTGGCAAGCATTGCCGAGCGCTATGGCGGGGGCGGCCACTTTGACGTTGCCGGCTGCACCATTCCTAACAGGCGGAAGGCCATAAAAGATTTCCTGGGGCATGCGGGAAAGTTATTGGATCGAAGAGGGGGCGCTTAAATGAAAAAATGGCAGATCGTCATTATCGCGGTATTGGCGGTGCTTCTTGCGCTGTCGTTATTGAAAGATATGCTGATAAAAGTTTCGATAGAAAAAGGTGTCGAGATCGTTACCGGATTAAAGCTGGATATCAGGTCTTTGAATGTGGGCGTATTCCGCAGCGCGGTAAGCATAAAAGGCTTGAGGATATTTAATCCTCCGCAGTTTAAGGACAGGATAATGGCCGATATACCGGAGATATATGTCGATTACGACTTGCCGGCGATATTCGGGGGGAACATTCATTTGCGGGACCTGCGCCTGGATCTGAAAGAATTCGTCGTCGTGAAGAATGCAAAAGGAGAACTTAATCTGAATTCGCTGAAAGTCGTCTCGGCCAAAAAAGAGGGCGTAAAGCCGGAAACGAAAGGGGCGAGGGCGCCTAATATCCGGATAGATAATTTCGAGCTGAAGATAGGAAAGGCGTTCTATAAGGATTATTCGGCGCGGGGAGGGCCCTCGATAAGGGAATTCGACGTTAATATCAACGAGCGTTATACAAATATAACTAATCCTTACGCAGTCGTCAGTATCATTGTAGTAAAAGCCCTCGCCAATACGGCGATAGCCGGCCTGGCCAACATCGATATTAATGCCTTGGGAGATACGGTTATGGATTCCCTTTCCTCATCAACGAAACTTTCCGGAACCGCCACAAAGGTAGCGCAAAACGTTTTGCAGGTCACTACCCAGCAGGTTCCCGAAGCGGCGAAGAGCACCAGCGAAAGTGTCGGGAAAGCCGCCGGCGCACTCGGAGATATTTTTAAAGATATTACAAAATCGGGCGGCGGCAAATGAGCGAAGAATATAAGCAGGCAGCAATGAAATGGTATTACAAACCGGTGTGGATCGTCGTTGCCATATTGGCAGCAGGGCCGTTCGCTCTACCGCTCGTATGGCTCAGCCCCGCGTTGAAGCTGTGGCACAAGGTCCTCCTGACCATTGCGATGGTTGCCGTTACGGTGTGGATGGCCAGGGCCACGGTCGATATTTGCCGCAGCATAATGAAACAGATGGCAGACCTGCAGGGCGTTTTACAATAATGCCTATAATAATCGACGGCTGGAACCTGGTCAGGGACGCAAAGTCGCTCATAGATGACACGGACGGCGATTCGCTCGAATCGGCAAGGGCGCTTATCGGTTACCTCGGTGATTTCCAAAAAACGCATAAAGATCCGATAACGCTCGTCTTCGACAGCACGAATGAATATCTCGGCATGGACTATGCGAATACCGTGAAACTGAAGATCGTGCCGGCGCGGAATGCGGACGCATATATTAAGAAATTCATCGATGTCGTGCCGGAGAGGCAGAGGGCGAATCTCAGGGTCGTCACATCCGACAAGGACCTTTACCGTTACGCGAAGAGCCGTTATGCAATGCCGGTAAAATCCGAAGAGTTCTGGGATAAGCTGATTGCCATTATGCCTTGACCTTTTGACGTCCATATGATAAGATTTTAACATAAGAAAAGATAAATTTATCCGAAAGAGGTGAGAAGATAATGCCGAAAGTCAGCGTTGGTGAGAATGAACCGCTGGAAAAGGCGCTAAGACGTTTCAAAAAAAAGATAGAGATAGAAGGGATCCTGAAGGCGCTCAAGGCGAGAAAGCATTACGAGAAACCGAGCGAGCGAAAACGCCGCAAAAGAAAAATGGGATGGAAGTCATTTTAAGAAAGTTGCGCATATTTTTAGCCGCCGGAATTTTGGCAGCATTCTTCTTTTCCCGGTCTTTCGCGAGCGAAAGTACTGAAGATCCGAAAGTCATCGAACTTCCAAAAGAGGCCGTGTCCGAGAAAACCCTGGATAACGGCCTCTTCATTTTAACCAAAGAGGGCCCGCCGCAGGGCCTCGTCGCCATTAACGTCAAGGTGAAGGCCGGATCGAGCCTCGAAGAGGAATACCTGGGCTCCGGGATATCTCATCTGATCGAGCACATGCTCTTTAAAGGAACGCGGACGCGCGGGCCGGGAGCGATAGAAAAAGAGGTGAAGTCCTACGGCGGTTCCATAAACGGTTCCACCGGCCAGGACCTGACGGAATACAGCATAATAGTTCCCTCCAAATATGCCTCTGAAGCCCTCGCCTTACTGAAAGATATGCTCCTGAACGCGGCCTTTGACCAAGCGGAATTCGAAAAAGAGAAAGAGGTTGTCTTGAAGGAGTTAAGGCTCGATAACGACGAACCTCAGAACCTGCTCATGCGGCTTCTCGACGGGGCCGCTTACCTGCTCCATACATATAAATACCCGCCGATCGGGTACGAAGAAAAATTCCGGCACCTGACGCGCGCGGACGCGGTCCAATACTATAACAGGATGTATGTGCCGAACAGGATGGCCCTGACAATCGTAGGCGGCATCCCCGGCCCCGATGCCCTGGATAAGGCTTCGGCCGAGTTCAAAGATTTCAGGCCGCCGAATTACGCCGTCATCGGCCTTAGCCCTGCCGAACCCGCCCAGATCGATAAGCGATACGCCAGGAAGAAGATCGATACCAATCTGGCGTATCTCGCGGTAGGCTATCACTCGACGAGCATCCTTGACGAAGACCTTTTCGCGATGGATGTCCTTTCGATGATCCTCGGCCGCGGCGATAATTCAAGGCTGAATACCTCATTATTCAAAAAAGAGAAACTTGTCTATTCGGTATCCTGCTGGAACTTCACTCCGCGCGATCCGGGCTTATTCGTCGTAACGGCGACGCTTGACGCGGATAAGCTGCAGGATGCCGAAGCGGCGATAGAGGGCGAGATCGAAAAGGTGCGGTCAGGCGCGGTCACCGACGATGAGCTGGAAGGCGCGCGGCGCATGGTCGCCAGCGACTTTATCTTCGGCCTGCAAACCATAGATGCCCAGGCAAGCGAGTTGGCGGCCAACTATCTTTTCACGGGAAGCTATGATTTTGCCAGGAGGTATGTCAAGGGCGTGCAGGCGGTGACGGCGGGAGACCTGAAGCGTGTTGCGGATAAATATCTCGGCCGCGACAACGCTACGATAGCTACGATAGTCCCGAAAAATTTCAAGAGCCCGTCCGAAGGTACGCGACCGACTTCTATTGCGGAATTGCCTCTTAAGACAGCTGCCTTGCCGAACGGCCTCCGGATGGCAATACGGCAGGATAAGAAGACGCCGACGGTTTCGGTTACAGTCATCATGTCCGGAGGCATCGCCGTAGAAAACAAGGCCGATAACGGCATATCGAACCTCACGGCCAGAATGCTCTTAAAGGGGACTGCATCCAGAGGAGAGGCCCAGATAACGGGGGCGCTTGAGAAGCTGGGCGGCAGTATAAGCCCTTTCAGCGGATTTAACAGTTTCGGGATAAACGCGGAATTTCTCAAGGCTGACCTGGAGACGGCTATTACATTGATAGAGGACCTGCTCGCAAACTCACAATTTCCTCCGGCAGAACTTGAAAAAGAGCGTAGCCTTGTCCTGGCCATGATACGCGAGGACGACGATGACATATTCAGCAGGGGCATTACGGCTTTCAGAAAAGAACTATTTAACGATTCTCCGTACGGCCTTCGTTATCTTGGAGAAGAGGATTCCGTGAGGTCGCTTACCAGAGATGCGGTCGTGAACTTTTACAACAGGTATGTCGTCCCAAATAACATGATCATTACGGTATCGGGCGATCTGGATCCGGACCGGGCGGCGGATAGATTGACAAAGGCCTTTTCGGGCCTGAAGGCGCGAGATCTCCCAAGGACAAATTTTACGCAAACGCCTCCCGACAAGATAAACGTCAAGACGATCGTGATGGAAAAAGAGCAGGGTCTCGTGGTGCTGGGATTCATGACCACCAATATAAAAGATCCGGACAGATACGCGCTGGAGGTGCTTGGTTCGATACTCTCCGGATATTCGGGAAGATTGTTCAATTCTCTCAGGAATGGCCTTTCTCTGGCATATGCGTTGGGATGTGCCCAGAAACTGACGGTCGATACAGGTTTCTTCGCGCTTTATGCGGCGACTACGAAAAATAAACTTCAGCCGGTCGAAAAGGGTTTCATAAAAGAGATCGCGGATTTGAGGAAAGACGGCGTTACCGATGAGGAGGTCATTTCAGCCAAGCGGGAACTGGTCGTCGGCCACGCGATCAGGATGCAGACGAACGGTTATTTTTCCACGACCACGGCGGCGGATGAATTATACGGGCTGGGATATGGCGAGATATTTAAATACGATGAGAGGATCGATAAAGTGACTAAAGAAGATGTGAAGCGCGTTGCCGATAAATATTTCGACCTTAACGATTATTCCGAAGTGATCATCTCGAACGAGAAATGAAAGGGTGAAGCGCATGTTTAAATTATTCGCGAAAAAGAAAAAAGTCGCTCTCGCCCTTGGAGGCGGATCCGCCAGAGGAGTAGCCCATATAGGAGTATTGAAAGTCCTGGAGCGGGAGAAGATCCCCGTAGATATGATAGTCGGGACGAGCATGGGCGCTCTTATCGGCGCGGCATGGTCGATCGGCATCTCCCCCGAGGCAATGGAGGTAAACGCCTGCTCGTTTTCGATAAATAAATTGCTGGATCCGACCATACCCAAGATGGGGCTATTGGCAGGCGAGAAGCTGGAGGCGACGATAAAGAGACTCATTGACAGTAAAACGTTCGCGGATTGCAAGATCCCGTTCGCTGTCGTGACGACGAATATCGAAACAGGCGAAGAGATCGTCCATGAGAGCGGCGATCTTGTGAAGGCGATCCGCGCAAGCTGTTCGTGGCCCGGGATATTCAATCCCGTGCGGATCGACGGAAAACTTCTGGTCGACGGCGGCATAAAGAACAGCGTCCCCACGAGAATAGCGAGGGCGCTGGGTGCGGATTATGTGCTGGCTGTCGACGTCGGGTTCTGCGTCAGGGAAGGCCCGATAAAGAATATATTTCAAATGATACTGCAGTCTTTCCAGATAACCGGAGAAGAACTGAACAAGCATCAATCGAGCGAAGCAGATTTTGTGATAAAAGTGGACCTTGGCCACATAGATCAGGCCGCTTTCGACAAAGCGCGTGAGGCGATTAAAAAAGGCATGGAGGCAACCGATGCCGCGATACCGCAATTAAAGAAAGGCCTGAGGTTATAGTTCTTATGATCTTCAACATTATCTTATTTGTGACTCTCGCGGTACTGGGGTTTGCGTTATTTTATCTCATCATACGGATCAAGGATGTTTCGAAAGAGGTGCTGAGGCTGAGCGAGCGGCTCCCTTTGACGGACGAGATGCGGCGGCAGGCGTCGAGCACGATCGAGAGCCTGAACGAGCGCATGGGCAGTCTCAACCAGAAGGCGCAGCAGATAAGCGCCATAATGAGCGAGGTCACGAGCCTGCGCAATCTCTTTACGATGCCTAAGGGCGCCGGCTCGGCGGGAGAGCGGCTGCTGGAAAAGGCGCTTCACGATATCTTGTCGAGCGATATGTACCAGACCCAGGTCCGTTTGAGTTCCGGCACCGTGGATTTCATGATAAAGTTCAAGGACTACATGGTCCCCGTCGATTCGAAGCTTTCCCTCGAAGATTATAGCAGGATGCTGGCAACTAACGATGAGTCTGCGAAGAGGATCTGCTGGAAGTCATTTTCGAATGCCGTGAAAAAACGGATAGACGAAACGTCCAAATATATATTGCCGAACGAAGGGACCACGGATTTTGCCCTCATGTACATTGCCTCCGAGAGTGTCTATTATGAGGCATTTATCAAGGATAAACAGTTCGGCGAAGAGAACGGCCTCATCGACTATGCCCTGAAGAAGAAGGTCTATCCGACGTCTCCCCAGACCATCTATCCTTATCTCATGACCATTTTGCAGGGGATGAAGGCGCTCAAGATCGAAGAGAACGCCAAAGATATACTTGCCAAGGTCACCGGTCTCAGGAACGATTACGAAAGGTTCAAATCCATCTACAATATAATAATAAGCCACGTCGAGAACGCCCACACGAAGCACAATAATGAGGCGCAGGGCGCCATCACCAAGCTGGACCAGCACATCTCCGGATTAGAGCACAAAGCCAAGTAAAATCCCCAAGGATCCCCACATTCCTCTTTACATATAACCGCCTTTATGTTAAATTATTTACCCATGCGAAAGAAAATTATCTCCATTTGTTTAAGGGTCATTATAAGCTCCGCTCTTATATTAATATTACTATATATTATGAGAGGTAATTATAACCAGATATGGGGCGCCATCAAGGGGGCAAACGCCTTTTTTTTCTGCATGGGGCTGGCCGCTTTTGTCCTGGCAATAATAACGGCGTCTCTCCGCCTGAAGCTCATAGTCGACGCTCAGGGCACGGCGCGGGCGACTTTGAACGAGGTCGTGTCGCTTACTTTCATCGGATATTTTTTCAATAATTTCCTTCCGACCTCGATAGGCGGTGACGTTGTCAAGGCGTACTATCTCTCGAGAAAGGGCTCGGAAAGATTGACCTCATTTACGGCCGTATTCATAGACAGGGTGATAGGCCTGATCACGATGATATTTATGGCGGCTATTGCGTTATTGTTCGTGCAGAAGCAGATCATCGACAAGAACATAAGGTACATGATCTACGCGATCACTGCGTGCTCGATCATCGCGATCATTTTCCTGATGAATAAAAAATTCGCCAGGAAATTTTCATGGCTATTCATCCTCATACGGCCGCTTGAAGAAAAGACCAAGAGGATATATAACGCGATCCATATATATAAAAACCACACCAGCCTGATGATAAAGTCTTTCGCCATATCGATCGTGAGCCAGATATTCTTTTTTATCAGCATCGGGATGCTGGCCCTGAGCATAGGGGCTGTCATACCGCCGATAGACATTTTATTGAGGATGCCGATCATCTGCGCCATGAGCCTTTTGCCGTCTATAAACGGCCTCGGGGTCAGGGAGGGGTCGACGGTGCTCCTCTTTGGGCCCGTCGTGGGCAGGGAGAGTGCTTTTGTCGTAAGCATACTGTGGCTCCTGGTCCTTTTTATCACAAGCATAGCGGGTGGGCTCATTTACGCGTTGGGCCCGCAATTCAAGATCAAATGGGGAGAAATTAAGGAGGATGAGGCGCTATGATCGATAAAGATCTTCTGGCGATACTTGCCTGTCCCGCGTGTAAAGGCAGCGTGGAGCTGAAAGGCGACAAGATAACTTGTGCTAAGTGCAAAAAGGCGTATCCTATAAAAGACGGTATCCCTGTAATGCTTATCGAAAAAGCGGAAGATATTAAATAAAAAAGAAGAAAGGCTAAAGATTATGCGGAAGATATTGGTGATACACGGACCGAATCTTAATCTTCTGGGGACCAGAGAAGTCGATGTTTACGGCAGCGTTACGATAGGCGAGATAAATAAGGACCTGAAGAAGCACGCAAAGGCCAGGAAGGTCGCGCTTGAGATCGTGCAGTTCAACCATGAGGGAGATATCGTCGAGAAGGTAGGAAGCGCCTCGGGCAAGTTCGATGCGATCCTGATAAACCCCGCGGCCTATACTCATACAAGCGTCGCGATAAGGGACGCCATAAGCGCCGTAAGCATACCCACCGTCGAGGTCCACCTTTCCAATATATACGCGCGGGAAGAGTTCCGGCACACGTCATTGATCGCGCCGGTCGCGCGGGGTCAGGTTTCGGGTTTCGGCAAGATGAGTTATATCCTCGGGCTCGAAGCGGCTATAAGCATGATAGGTAAATAATGCCTACGGTATTTAATAGAAGGCTCGCTCTTTTAAAAGATGAAATGCGCAAGCGAAGGCTCGATTCATTCCTGGTCACAAAAGGCGTGAATGTCTCTTACGTGAGCGGTTTTTCCGGGCACGACGCCATTATCCTGGTTACGCCCGGGAAATCTTTCTTTGCTGCCGATTCGCGATATATCGAGGAGGCCGGAGACTCCGTAAAAGGATTTGAAATACGGCAGGTCAAGCGATCACTATATGAGATCATAAAAGATATTGCCGCAAAAAATAAATTAAAGCGGTTAGGGTTCGAATCGATGGACCTGCCATACGAGGTAGCCTGCCGGCTGAAAGGTTTTGTGGCGAAAGGCGTCCTCGTGCCGGTCAAGGGGCTGGTCGAAGACCTCCGGACCGTAAAGGATGCCGGAGAAATAGCCCTTATCAAGAGATCGATCCGCCTGACAAAAGATGTATTTGACAGGACAGCGCCTTTTGTAAGGCCAGGCGTAAGCGAGGAATCCGTAGCCAGAAAGATCGAGATCGATTTTCTTGCAAGCGGCGCCAGGCCAGGTTTCGATCCGATCGTGGCCGCGGACGCGAACTCGTCAAAACCGCACGCGGTGCCTACGGCGCGTAAAATATCGAAGAATAGTTTTGTAATGATCGACATAGGATGTATGTTAAAAAAGTACAATTCGGACATGACGCGCATGATCACGACGGGGAAGGTCAATGGCCGCATGAAAAAGATATATGAGATAGTCAGGGCCGCGCAGTCAATGGCGATAGCCGCCATACGGCCCGGCGAGCAGGCTGCCAGAATAGACGCTGCCGCGAGAGGGTATATTCAGAAAAAAGGTTTCGGGAGATATTTTGGGCACGCTCTCGGACACGGGGTCGGCATGGAAGTGCATGAGAAACCCACGATCTCCGGAGTAAGCGATTGCTTATTGCGGCCCGGCATGGTGTTTACGGTCGAGCCGGCAGTCTATATACCGAAATTCGGCGGGATCAGGATAGAGGATATGGTGCTGGTGACGGATACCGGTTGTGAGATTTTATCGCGCTAAAGTTTAATACGGAGGAGCATATGTACATAAAAGAAATTAAGGATATGATAAATTTGATGAACGAGAACGGCCTGACCGAGCTTGAGGTCGAGAAAGACGGCGTCAGGATCAGGCTGAAGAAAGGCGCGGGCGGTGCATATGAAAAGGCCGTGGAGTATGTCATTCCCCAGTCGGGCCCCGTGCACAGCGAGAAGGCGGCGCCTGTCCAGGAAAAGGCGGAAAAGAAGAACACGGTGGAGATAAAGGCGCCGATGGTGGGAACCTTCTACCGCTCGCCGTCCCCTGAAGCCGCGCCATACGTCAATACGGGGGATTCGATCGAGCCGGGCCAGGTCGTATGCATAGTCGAAGCGATGAAGCTAATGAACGAGATAAAATCCGAGGTTAGAGGCAAGATCATAGAGATACAGGCCGATAATGCCGAACCGGTCGAGTTCGGCCAGGTCTTATTTATCATCGAACCGGCGGCGTAGGAGATATTGGATGTTCACGAAAATATTGATCGCAAATAGGGGCGAGGTGGCCCTCAGGATCATCAGGGCCTGCAAGGAGATGGGGATCCGGACCGTGGCGGTCTATTCACAGCCGGACATAAATTCGCTTCACGTCAAATATGCCGACGAGGCTATCTGCATAGGCGCGGCCCCGAGTTCCGGGAGCTACCTTAATATCCCCAGCATAATATCCGCCGCCGAAATAACCGACGTTGAGGCGATACATCCCGGTTACGGTTTTCTGGCCGAAGACGCTCACTTCGCCGAGATATGCGAATCGTGCAAGATAAAGTTCATCGGGCCCACTCCGGATAATATAAGGCGGATGGGCGACAAGATGGCCGCAAAAGATTCTGCGAGAAAAGCAGGGGTGCCGGTCATCCCCGGCTCGAAAGCGGTCGTGAAGACAAAAGAGGAAGCGCTGAAGGTTGCCAAGGAGATGAGGTACCCGGTCATAGTCAAGGCCGCGGCCGGCGGAGGCGGTAAAGGGATGCGCATATGCCACAACGACGTCCGTCTCATAGGGGCGCTCCTTACGGCGCAGAGAGAGGCCGAGGCGGCATTCGGCAACCCGGACGTTTATATCGAGAAATATATCGAAAAACCGCGCCACATCGAAATACAGATACTGGGCGATAAGTACGGCCATATCATCCACCTGGGAGAGCGAGACTGCACGATACAGCGCCGCCACCAGAAGCTCGTAGAGGAGACGCCGTCGCCGGTGCTCGAGGCCAAGATGCGCAAAAAGATGGGCGAGGCCGCCGTGAAGTGCGCGAAGTCGATCGGCTACGTCAATGCCGGGACGATAGAGTTCCTTCTCGACGAAGATAATTTATTCTATTTCATGGAGATGAATACGCGCATCCAGGTCGAGCACCCGATAACCGAAGCGGTCACCGGGATCGACCTTATCAAGGAACAGATAAAGATCGCGGGAGGGGAAAGGATTAAGTATAAACAGGAAGAGATAAAATTCACCGGCTGCGCCATCGAGTGCAGGATAAACGCCGAGGACCCGGATAACGACTTCATGCCGTCTCCCGGAAGGATCACGACGCTCCACCTTCCCGGCGGCCGCGGCGTGCGGCTCGACACCCACGTCTACAGCGGCTATGAGATACCGCCGTTCTACGATTCGATGGTNNATACCGTTCCATAAGAAAGTCATGAATAATCCCGCTTTTCTACGCGGAAAATTTTCTACGGATTTTGTGGAACGGCTTTTCGAAAAAGCGGAATGATCTTTTTGTTTTAAGGAGGATAAAATTATGGCCAAAGATCAGCATGTGCAAAGAGAGAGGTCAACCGATCTGGGAGTCGTAAGGATAAGTAACGACGCGATCGCAACTATAGCCTCTGTTGCCGCGCTTGAAGTGAAGGGCGTCTGCAAGATGGGCGGAGGGATACCCAAAGCTATCGTCGACAAGCTCCTCAGAAGGTTTTCGTCAAGGGGCGTGAAGATCCAGATGCGGGACGGCGAAGTCTCGCTCACCGTATCTATCATAGTGGAATACGGCATCGATATTCCGAGGGTCGCGGATGAGGTGCAGGAAAACGTGAAACGGGCCGTCGAAAAGATGGCCGGCCTTGTCCCGTCGGAAGTCGACGTCATCGTTGAAGGCGTGCGCGCCCAGGTAATGTCTGAGAAAGAGAGGAAAATATGAGGATCGTAAACGGACTTACGCTATTTTTTTACACGATCGTATTCCTGGTGTTGGGCGGGTTTTTTATTGCCGTTTCATTGAACCTGGTCCCCCAGGAGACGATCATCGATTCGATCGCCGCATTATACGCCGCGGTCAACAGCAGGCTGATACTCGGGATCACGGGGATACTTCTTATCTTCATCAGCATCATGGTTGTCCAGCTGACCTTCGGAAAGATCCAGAGAGAGAAGACGATCGCGTTCGAGAATCCCGACGGCCAGGTGACCATATCTCTGAGCGCGATAGAGGATTTCATAAAAAGGTCGTTAAGACAGCTGCCGGAAGTGAAAGAGCTGAAGCCCAACGTCAGGGCCGGCAAGAAGGGGATATTGATCGTGAATAAAGTGACGTTATTTTCCGACGTAAACATTCCCGAAACCACCGAAAAGATACAGAATATAGTGAAGAGCCGCGTCCAGGATATGCTGGGCGTCGAAGAGCCCATCAGTATCAGGGTGCATGTCGTAAAGATAGTCCACAAAGAAGAAGCGCCGAAGAGCACGCACAAGGATGAGAAGCCCCCGCAGTTCAGGGGCAGCATCGAGTACGGGAACTATTAGGGTTTAGGGGGTA
>PLLI01000094.1 GCA_003140915.1 Candidatus Omnitrophota bacterium | reverse complement strand
GATCCCGATTCCGCTGGAAGATCTGCTGGAGCATGAAATAGGCCCAAAGATAAGGGCTATTGCAAAGGCTGCCGGCAGGGAATGAAACCGGCGATTATGTCTTGCGCACAGCCGTTATTTAGTATAAAATATGGAACTTATGAAAAATAAGCGGACCAATGATTTTATAGTATTCTTCGACTTCGATAACACGATCACGACCATCGACGTGATCGACGACATGCTTGCGCGTTTCTCCGGGGATGACGGATGGAAAGAGCTCGAGAAGAGATGGCAGCGTGAAGAGATAGGTTCCCGTGAATGCCTCAAGGGCCAGGTCGAAGGCATCAGGATAGATAAAGAGCGGCTCGATAAGTATCTGTCGACCATTGCGATAGACCCCTATTTCAAAAAGCTGCTCTCCCTTTTCGAATCCCGCAATATCCCCGTCCTGATAGTGAGCGACAACTTCGACTACATGCTCAACAGCATTTTAAGGCGAAACGGTATTTCGGGCATGGAGGTCTATTGCAATAAAGTGGCCCTTTTAAACGACAGGCTCAGACCAGCCTTCCCGTATTCGAATAAAGAGTGCGGCGATTGCGCGAACTGTAAGAAGACACATCTACTGTCGAAGAGAAAAAACGGCGCGACAGCCGTCTACATAGGCGACGGCAAATCAGACGTCTGCGCGTCCAGGGTCTCTGACATGGTATTTGCCAAGGGCTATCTGAAGGATCTTTTCAAGGAAGAAGGGCTGCCTCACATAGCCATCGATGACCTTAAAGACGTGTATGATTATTTCACGAGGAGTTTATCATGAATAAAACGCAAAAAACAGTTTCTTCAAGTGCCAAAAAACAGTTATCCAGGGACGAGCTTTTGAAACTTGAATATCAGTATTGCTCCTGGGGTGACACCGTCCATTATGTCGAAAAACCGAATATATTTGCGAGAGGCAAGGGTTCTTATCTTTATGACGATGACGGCGTGGAATATCTCGATCTTCAGATGATATACTCCGCCGTAAATTTCGGTTATGGGAACGAGCGCCTGAATAACGCCCTCAAAAAACAGATCGACTCCCTCCCTCAGCTCGCGTGCCAGTATCTTCATGAAGAGAAGATACTGCTCGCTTCCCGGATCGCGCAGAGGATCGAGAGGACCTTCGAGGAGAAGGGCAGAGTCCATTTCAATGTCGGCGGCGCGCAGGCCCTCGAGGACTCCATGAAACTCGTCCGCAACCGCACCGGCAGGAACCTCGTCTTCGCGTTCATGGGCGGATATCACGGCAGGACGCTGGCCGCCTCCGCCATCACCTCAAGTTTTCGTTACAGGGAGCGGTACGGCCATTTCGGGGACAGGGCGCTATTTATCCCGTTCCCGTATTGTTTCAGGTGTTTCTACGGCAAGTCGAGAGAATCCTGCGGGATGTATTGCCTGAAGCAATTCGAGAAACTCTTCGAAACGGAATATTACGGCGTTGTCGATAAGAAGACGAACCTCTGCGAATTCTCGGCGTTCTATATCGAGGCGCTTCAAGGGACGGGCGGATACGTTATCCCGCCGCAGGAATATTTCGGGGAACTCAAGAAGATACTGGACCAGTATAAGATATTGCTCGTGGACGACGAGATACAGATGGGATTCTTCAGGACGGGCAAATTCTGGTCCATCGAGCATTTCGGCGTAACACCTGACATAATCGTATTCGCGAAGGCCCTGACGAACGGGCTGAATCCTCTTTCGGGCGTGTGGGCAAAAGAATACCTGATCTCGCCCAAGGTCTTCCCGGCAGGCTCTACTCATTCGACCTTCTCGTCGAACCCGCTCGGCACGGCGGCCGGCCTGGAGACGATGAAGCTTATAGATGAGTCGGATTTTGCCGCCGAGGTGCCGCGAAAAGGCAGGTATTTCATATCGAGATTAAAGAGCCTGCAGAAGAAGTATCCGGAAGTAGGCGACGTGGACGGGCTTGGCCTCGCGCTCAGGATCGAGATGTGCCAGAAGGACGGGTATGCGCCTAATAAAAAACTGACGGACGCCATAGTCGATATAGGCCTGAGCGGCAAATTATCGGCCGGCGGCAAGGCCCGCGGCCTCATCCTCGACGTTGGGGGATATTATAAGAATGTATTTACCCTGGCGCCCTCGTTCTATATCACTGAAAAAGAGATCGATCTCGGCGTGGACCTCTTCGAAGAGGCTCTTGTGAAAGCACTGAGGAAGACCTCGTGATTGATCGATGGCTGCGATCCGGATATTGAATTTTGACGGCAGCGTTGTAAAACAAAAACGGCTTCTGGCAGCTTACAAAACCGAGGCCATAGATTTTAGTGATATCGGCCCGCGGGTGAGGTTTTGGCTGAATAAAAACCAGAGGCAGGAGATAAAAAGACGTATCGGCGCTTCGGCAAGAGGCGCCGTTACTTTTTTAGGATCCGGAGACTTTCACCATATTGCCGAGATCCTGATAAGCGGATTTGATGAACCGATCGCTCTCATAGGCTTCGACCGCCATCCGGACAGGTCTATCATAGCACCGCGCTATAGCTGCGGTTCCTGGCTCAGGACAGCGCTTGAGAAGAAAGACCTCCTGGAGTGCGTCCTGGTAGGCGCGAGAAAGGGGAGGTTATTTGATCTTACAGGTCCCCTTTTTAAAAAAGTCCGCCGGTATGAGTTCGAGGAAAAAGAACTGCCGGGATCTTTCCTTCGGATGATCAGGAGCCTTCCGGTCAAAAAAGTTTACATCACGATAGATAAGGACTGTCTGCGAAAAGAATCCGCATTGACGAATTGGGAGGAGGGCGCGATGGCTCTCGAGGACCTTCTCCGGATGTTGAAGCTGATCAAAGATAATCTCGAGATCGTAGGCGCGGACATAACCGGCGAATATTCAAAAATAAATATCTGCGGCATGATTAAAAATAGCGTCTCGTATTTCGACCATCCGAGAAATTTTTCCGCCAGGGGCGCGGAGGGAGCCGCTGTTGACGAGATCAATGAAGATACGAATTTAAAGATATTGAAATCGCTATTTGGCGATTAAAGCCGTAGTAGTTTAACCAGGGCCGCCAGGAGGAAGTTTGCAAAAACGTTACCGTGCCTGGCGTAAGCGTATAGAGGCATTCGCTCTCCCCCGAGGTTGATCTTGGGTTCGTAATCCGTCTGGCCCGCCTGATAACGAGTCATGGAATTCTTAAGGCACCATTCGATATTGTGATGCCAGCTTATGAAATATAGATTGTGTTCGCATGAGAGGGCATAATCGAATCCTATGAATTTGTCGATGAACAGGCCGTTACGGATAAAGCATAGGTTGAACGCAGCCAGCCTGCCGTCCACGTAATATAGAAAAAACTTGGCATGAGGCCCGAAATTCCTGCTGATCTGAACGAAAAAATCCTTGGTCAGCTTCTCAAATTTTACCTCCCCGGCGTTGTATGTATTCAGATAGAGTTCGTATATCCTGTCAAGGGCGCCGGCGGCATTATCGGCCGCGTCTATTCTTATATTGCCGGCCGCCTGCGCTTTCTTCAGCTTACGTTTCAGGTCTTTTCTTGTCGAATGACCGAGGAGTTTGAAATAATTATCCATCGATCCGAAATCG
>PLLI01000046.1 GCA_003140915.1 Candidatus Omnitrophota bacterium | reverse complement strand
AACCCGGCCAATTTGTGGAAGCCCGGTGCTCCGACGGGACCGACCCGCTTCTGCGCAGGCCTCTGAGCGTTCACAGGGTCACGAAAAGCGGCATAGAGCTTTTATACGAAGTTGTCGGGAAAGGGACAGAGTTATTGTCGCAGATGAAAGCAGGCGGATCACTCGACGTGATCGGCCCCCTCGGGCACGGCTTTGATATTCCGGCCGGCAAAGGTGAAGCCATTATTGTCGCGGGCGGCAACGGCGTGGCGCCGCTATTATTTTTAGCTGAGAAATTGATTGCGCGAAAAACAATGCCGCATGTTTTAATCGGCGGCTGTTCGAAAACTCACATTCTCTGCGAGAAAGAGTTTAAAAGGTCGGGTGCAAAGGTTTCGGTTGCCACCGAAGACGGTTCAAAAGGTCACAAAGGATTAGCCACGGAGTTATTAAAGGCGTTTTTACGCAATACGCACTACGCATTACTCGATACGCAAATATACGCCTGCGGCCCAATGGGTATGCTGAAGGCCGTTTCGGAAATCGCGCACAAGAATCGCGTTTTGTGCCAGGTCTCGCTCGAAGAACGCATGGCCTGCGGCGTAGGTGTATGCCTGGGCTGTCCTGTTAAAACGGTCTCCGGGTATAAAATGGTATGCGAAGACGGGCCGGTCTTCAATTCCGAGAAAATCTTGTGGGAGTAAAACGATGCGTCCGAACTTAACGGTAAATATAGGTAAACTCAAACTCAAAAATCCCGTAATGGTCGCGTCGGGAACATTCGGCACGGGCTACGGCGAACTGGTCGACATTAACTTGCTCGGCGCTGTGGTACTGAAGACGATAACGCTGAAAGCCAGACACGGTAATCCGCCGCCCCGCATTGCGGAGACATCGTCCGGGATGCTCAATTCGATAGGCCTTGAAAATAAAGGGGTCGAAGATTTCATAAAGAACGGCATCCAAAAATTAAAAGATATAAAAGCGCTTCTCATAGCGAGCATAGCGGGAGACGATGAAAATGAATACGGCACGCTTGCGAAGAGATTGAACAGGGTCGGCAGGATCGCTGCGCTCGAGATAAACCTTTCGTGTCCCAACGTGAAACACGGAGCGAGGGAAAGTTTGATCGCACAGGACGAGAAGGCCACTTACAGTATTGTCCGTGCGGCGCGACGCGCGACGCGGCTTCCTTTAATAGCGAAGCTTAGCCCCAACGTGACGGATATCTCAAAGATAGCGATAGCCGCGCAACGCGCGGGGGCCGACGCGGTGTTATTGGTAAATACGTTCCCGGCAATGGCCGTAGACGTTGATACTAAAAAGCCTAAACTTGGCAATATAACCGGCGGATTGAGCGGGCCGGCAATAAAACCCATCGCATTAAAGATGGTATGGGACGCTTATAATAAGCTCGATATACCGATAATAGGATGCGGCGGGATAATGGACACTAATGACGCAGTAGAGTTCATCCTGTGCGGAGCCTCAGCTGTCCAGGTCGGTACGGCAACATTCGTAAATCCGAATGCACCCGCAGAGATAATCAAAGGAATTAATAAATATTGCGCAAAGAACGGCATAAACGATATGAACGAGCTGGTAGGCAGCATGAAGGTAGGAGCATTATGAACGTCATAGACAGGCTCATAGTAGCGCTCGACGTAGATAGCGAGGATAAAGCCATCGCCATGGCTGAAAGACTGAAGAGCGACGTTAAATTTTTCAAGATAGGCCTTGAGCTCTTCTCATCATGCGGGCCGCAGATCGTCGGGAGGATAAAAGAGACCGGCTGCGGTGTCTTCCTGGACCTGAAATTCCACGATATCCCGACGACAGTTGTGAAGGCAGCGGTTGCGGTAACGAAACTTGAGCCGCTCATCTTCAATCTTCACGCGCTGGGCGGTTACGACATGATGAGACGGGCCGCGGAAGCCGTGGCGGACGAAGCGGCACGGCTTAAAATAGTAAAACCGAAGATATTAGCGGTGACGATATTGACCAGCCTTGACGAAAAAGCGCTAAAAGAGATCGGGGTAGGCGGTAATTCAAAAGAAGCGGTCTTGAGACTAGCCGGGCTTGCCAAGAAAGCAGGTCTCGACGGAGTGGTGGCCTCTCCGGCGGAGACGAAGGCGATAAGAGAGAAGATGGGAGGAGATTTTCTCATAGTTACGCCGGGCGTGCGGCCGGAATGGGCGGTCGCGAACGACCAGAAGAGGATCGCGACGCCGAAAGCAGCCATAAGAGACGGTGCGGATTATATAGTTATCGGAAGGCCCATAACGGAATCGAAGAACCCGGCCGAAGCGGCAAGGGCGATATTAAAGGAAATGGAGATATGAACGAAAAAGAGATCTTGGAAATATTCCATGAAAGACACGCGCTCCTGTCGGGACATTTTAAGCTCTCCAGCGGGCTTCACAGCCAGAATTATCTGCAATGCGCATTGATACTGCAGTATCCAGACATTGCCGAAAAATGCGCAAAGGCGATTGCAAAAAAATTCCCGAAGGAGAAGATAGATCTCGTGATAGGGCCGGCGCTCGGCGGGGTGACGCTTGCCTATGAAGTTGCCAGGGCCTTAAAGGTCAGAGGTTTATTCACCGAACGGCAGGACGGCGTGATGGTCCTGCGCCGCGGTTTTGCAATAAGCCCGGGCGAGAAAGCGCTCGTAGTAGAGGACGTCATAACTACGGGCGGGTCAACTAAAGAAGTTATCGATATCGTTAAAAGTTCCGGAGGCGTTGTTGTGGGTGTAGTCAGCGTCATCGACAGGAGTTCCGCGGAGATAAATTTCGGCGTGCCGTTCATTTCGCTCGCTAAGATAAAGATCGAAACCTATAAGGAAGGGGAATGCCCTCTTTGTAAGGCGAATATCCCGATAACAAAACCCGGGTCAAGAGCATAGGACATTTATAAAATATTGCGCCGGATAAAGGCGCTATGGTATCATATTTTCCTCTTCGGGCAAGTAGCTCAGTTGGTTAGAGCATTCGGCTTACATCCGAAAGGTCACAGGTTCAAATCCTGTCTTGCCCACCATTCTTTATTTTTTCTTCCGGAAAAACTTCTTTATCAAGCCAAGCACAGCGGTTGATTCTATTATTTTTGCGGCTATCAAGCCTAAAGCCAAAAATCCCAGCGGCGGCAAATAGAAGAGGCACGGGATCAGCGCGTCGTTATCGACGCACCTGTGCAGATCCGCGATGTTGACATACGCCGACCATGCAACGTAAATGAGAAGGAGAGCAAGCAATATCCTTACGGGTCTATTCTTTAGCATCGATTTATATATAGTATACCATTTGACGTATTTTCTGCAAGTGAGCAGGGCCCATACCAAAACAATGCCGGGCGTGATATAATAATAAATATGAAAAGATGCGAGAAGAGAAACATCCTTTACAGGAACTGGGGCTGTTCCTCTCCCCGGGCCGCAATTATCCTGATCCACGGGCTCGGCGGCCATAGCAATAATTGGGACTTCATGGCGAATTTTCTTGCCGGCCACGGCATATCCTCATACGCTATAGAACTTAAAGGCTTCGGCAATACAGAGGGCGTGAGGGGCCACATAGATTCCTTGAACACTTATATCAAAGACGTCCGCCGCCTTTACAGCATCGTGAAGAGAGAACATAGAAGGCTTCCCGTATTTATTGCCGGCGAAAGCATGGGCGGCCTCATAGCATTTCTTCTTACGATCAAAAAACCCCGGCTATTCAGTGGGATGGTCTGTATGTCCCCGGGTTTTGCCAGCAGGTTAAAATTCTCTCTTTTAGAGTACCTGAAGATGGTCTCGGCGCGGTTCTATAATTCAAAAAAACAATTTGTCATGCCATTTACCGCGGAGATGTGCACACGCGATCCGGAGTGCAAAAAGATCATAGAGGATGACAAGCTGGAGCATAGGTTCGCGACCCCCAGGCTTTTACACAGTATCCTCCTGGCACAGTTGTCGAGCAAGCTCTTCAAGCACAAGGTCAGGACGGATACGCTCTTTTTGCTCCCCGGTAACGATACATTCGTAAATTCCGACGTCAGTAAGGATATCTTCAGGGGAATAAAATTCGAACATAAAGAGATAATCGAATATCCGGAGATGCGGCACTCCCTTAACATGGAACTTGGGCGGGAGAATGTCTTTCGGGACCTATTAAAATGGCTCGAAAAGAGGCTAAAGTAAAATGATCGACTCGATGGTGAAGACGGTCCTTAACAACACGACGATCAAGGATATCCTTGAAGCGATAAATAAAAAATATGGCAATAAAACGGCCCTCAGGATAAAGAGCGAGGAAGGCTCTTTTAGAGAGATATCCTACGTCAAGCTGGGCCGTCGGGTCGTCAGCATCTCTTCGGTCCTGATAAATCTGGGGATAAAAAAAGGCGACAGGGTTGCCATATTTTCCGAGAACAGGCCGGAGTGGGCAGCCGGCTATTTCGGCATCATATCCTGCGGCGGCGTCATCCTGCCGATAGATGTGAAGCTGACCGATAGCGAGATCCAGTTTATCCTGAACGACAGCCAGGCAAAATGCATATTCGTCAGCGCCAAATACCTCCCGGCAATAGACCGTTTACGGATCGTTCTCCCACATCTTGAAAATATAATACTTCTCGATAAGAGCCCGCGCACGGATATAATACAGCTGAATAAATTGAGACCGCACAGGGGAAAAGAGCGCGATCGGCCCGTATATCCGGAGGATACAGCGATCATCGTCTACACCTCCGGCACGACCGGGGTCGCCAAAGGCGTTGAGATAAGCTATAAAAATCTCTTGTTCCAGGTGCTCCGGTTCAGCGAGATAATCCGCTGTACACCGAAGGAGAAGCTCCTCTCGGTCCTGCCGCTCAATCACATGCTCGAGATAACCGGCGGCCTGATAGCGCCGCTATATGCCGGTTCGTGTGTCACGTATTGCGAGACCTTGAAGGCGAGTGCGTTATTGCCGCTAATGAAGGAGACAGGGACGACGGCGATCATCTGCGTGCCGCTCGTATTGAAGATGATCCATTCCGGCATAATGAAAAGGATCGCTAAGGCCGGGCCTCTCCGTAGGACGCTTTTCAGCATATTGTTCGCCTTCTCGAAATTTTTACTCAAATTCAATATAAGAGCCGGCAGGCTCCTGTTCCGGACCGTACACAGGGAATTCGGCGGACGGCTGCATACTTTTATAAGCGGAGGAGCGCCGCTTGCCCTCGATATTGAAATTGAGATGAATGCTTTGGGTTTTAGGATACTGCAGGGATACGGCCTCACCGAAACGGCTCCGGTAATATCGGTCGATACTTTCGAGGCAACGAGATTTGGTTCCGTCGGCAAGCCGATGCCCGGCGTCGAGGTGAGAATCCTCAAAGAGAAAGAGACGGACGCCGAAGGGGAGATCGTGACGCGTGGTCCACACGTGATGAAAGGGTACTTCAGGAACCCGGGAAAGACGGCGGAGATAATGCAGGACGGCTGGTTACATACCGGTGATCTGGGCTATTTCGATAAAGACGGGTTTTTGTACATATCCGGCAGAAAAAAGAATATGATAATACTGGGCGGGGGCAAAAAAGTATTTCCCGAAGAGGTTGAGGACGTGATAGGGAAGAGCCCTTACATAAAAGAGATATGCGTACTCCCAAAGATCGCGGAACGCGCCCTGCGCAAGGGGCACGAAGAGGTCTACGCCGTCATAGTGCCCAATCTCGAACTATTCGAACAGGAGCGGATCGTCGCGAAGGAGGAGATAACAGCTAAGATATCGTCCGAGATCGCGCGATTAAGTAAAAATTTGGCCTCTCATAAAAGAATAATGAGTTTCGACATATCTTACGAGGCGCTTCCCAAAACGGTTACGCAAAAGATAAGAAGAGATGTTTTATCCAGGATGGCGCTGCGCTCACATTAGATCCGATCAAGCCTTCTGTCAATAGGCACAAAAAGGGCTGAACTTTAACCGTTCAGCCCTGGGTTTACGAGTAACAGCCGCTTTTATGCGGTCTTTTTCTTTCTTCTCATGAATGCCATTGCCGCGCCGCCGATGCCAAAAAGAACCATCGTGGCCGGTTCGGGGACAGTGGAGTCAGCCGAAGAGACGTCAAGAGTTACGTCATCAAAATGCGACTGGCTACTACCATCATTAGGAGATGTGTTTATCAGTTTTATCTCGAGATCCTGGTCAGACGCAACATTTTGCCCTGTTTGATAAGTGAGAGTTATAAATGAATAGTGACCCGGCGCCGGGATTTCTGCACTCGTAAGAGTCCTATCGCTCAATACATTCCCGCCTGCCAACAATTGGATCTCGGGATTTAGGTCATTCCAGTCTATCCGGTTACCTACAGCAACAGAAAGCGTATATAGACTATTTGGCTGCAATGTGGTGGTCAATATCTGCGATAAATAGTTATCCCACTGTACCCACGCAGCATTATTGCCTTCTGCCGCCGTGCCATATCCTCTTATGACGCCGCAATAACCATCATTAAAGCACGTCCAACCGGGCATGACACCGTGTGTATATCCCGATCCCCCAAGATCCGGATCTTCAAAAGAATAATTAACAATATCAATACTCGACGCAAATGCCGGAGCGATAAGAAATGCCTGGAACGCGAAGAAGCATAAAGCTAAAAAACAATTTCTTAAAAATTTTTCCATAAGGCTCGTTTTTCTTTAAAAATAAACCACTTAACATTATAATAAGCATAATCCATGCCAATTGTTAATTTATTTTTTGAGCCATAACTTATTGAAAACAAATAAGATAAAATTGTATATGACAAACTATGACAAGACAGGGTGTGCGGCAAAACAAACTTTTTTCTATCTTTTGTCGATTTTTTTATACTGTAGTAATGGTGCAGTGAAGGGAGGGGAGGGGGGGGCGGTTTAATTTTGTATGCTTACTGTAAGTTCTTTATCTTTATACAGCAGCCTTACGCCGGTTTTTGTGATCTCAATAACCTTTGCGCTATCTACCTCGTCTCCTACGGCTACGGCCTTATTATTGATGATCGCCTTAGAACCCATAATGCCCGACAGGTTAAACTCACCAGCGGCCCTTTTTATTTTAACGACAGGCTCCTTGACGGCAGGCTCCTCGGCCGGCTGCTGCTGGTTTGCGTTTAGCTTTGGTATCTTATCGAGGACCTTAGTCATGGCGTCGGCAAAGACCACCGCATTTCTATAACCTACGATCTTATCCTCAATATTGCCCGCCGGATCAAAGAAAATGATCGTGGGATACCCTTGTAATCCATATTTCGAGAATGCGTCTTTATCAACCTCGCAATTCACTTTAACGCAGATGAATTTTTCAGCCAGCCGGTTCACGGCTGCGTCCTCATAAACATCTTTATCGAGTTTTTTGCACCAACCGCACCAATCGGTGTAGAAATCGGCCATTACGGGTTTGCCTTCGGTCTTTGCCTTTCCAAGCGCGGCCGCCAGATCGTGTTCCCAGGAAATCGCCCAAGCCTCGGGACTGGAAGCCAACACAAATGCGAGCAATAAAAATGCGGCTATATTTTTTTTCATATTTTTACGAGCGCTGCATTACCCAGTAATCCATGCCGTCCCTCGACCTCAAAAGATAGAGCCACCTGTTTACATTCGGCTTCGCGTCAAGTATCCGCATGTAAAAATCATCGTAAAATTCCGGGCATTCTAGGTAGTATCCGTGCCTGAAGCTTGAGTTATTGACGGGGGTCACGTCGATGACCGTGAACCGGTCCGGGGAGAGCGACTTCAGGTAAAGAAGTTCCCTGGCTT
>PLLI01000076.1 GCA_003140915.1 Candidatus Omnitrophota bacterium | reverse complement strand
CTCGGATGCGTCAAAACCCGGGACGGCATCGGCCGCGAACGCAAACAATCCCAAAAAGACAAAGACGATTATTACATGTGACGCGGAAGTGGAATTTAATTACGAAAAGAACGAAGGATACTTCAATAAGAACGTCCGTGTAATCAATGACGACGGCACTATAGACGCCGATAAGATAACGATATATTTTGACCAGGCCACGAAGGCGGTAAGTGTTATAATTGCTGAAGGCAACGTGAAGATACAGAGGGGCGAGAACTTAAGTTACAGCGACAAGGCCACGTACATTGCGGCGGAGAAGAAAATAATATTGTCGGGCCGGCCCAAGCTTGTAATGTACCAGGAAGGCGGTTCCTCTATGAATTTTATGGATTCGGTCAAAAAGTGAGGAGCGCGTGCATCTTTTAGAGACCACAGGATTGGTAAAAAAATACGGTCAAAGGCGGGTAGTAAATTCCGTAGATATAAATGTGAAGCGCGGTGAGATTGTGGGTCTTCTCGGTCCTAACGGCGCGGGCAAAACGACGACTTTTTACATGATCACCGGCATAGTGAAGCCGGATATGGGGAAGATCGTATTCGATAAACGCGACATCACGAGTATGCCGCTCCACGGCCGGGCGAGGTGCGGGATCGGATATTTATCGCAGGAGCCGTCGATATTCCGTAAACTGACGGTGGAGGAGAACATAATGGCGGTCCTCGAGACGCTGGGATTCTGCCCGCGCGAGCGCAAGCGAAGGTGCGATGAACTGCTCAACGAATTGAAAATAACTCACCTGAGAAGGAACAAGGCATACACGTTATCGGGCGGCGAAAAGAGACGCGTAGAGATAACGCGCGCACTTGTCACGAACCCTCTCTTCATTCTCCTCGATGAGCCGTTCAGCGGCATAGATCCTATTGCGGTTGCCGAGTGCCAGGAGATCATAAAGGGGTTGAGGGATAAAGGGCTCGGCATACTGCTGACCGACCATAACGTGAGAGAGACCCTGACGATAACGGACCGTTCCTACCTTATGGCCGACGGGAAGATATTGATATCCGGCCCGAAAGAGGACCTGATATCGAGCCCCAAAGCCCGCGAGATATACCTCGGTGAAAAATTCACGATGTAAATTTTTCGGCATTTATGATATAATCGCTTTTCTGAAATTTTAAATAATAGCAAGGAGCAATAGTGAAGTCGAAGATAAAGGCCGTTGAGGAATGCACGTCGCTTCTGGAGATATGCGTTCCGCAGGAAGATATAGAAAAGGCATTTGACGAAGTGTATGTTGAGATAACGAAATACGCGAATATACCCGGATTCAGGACGGGCAAGGCGCCGAAAGAGCTGGTCAAGAAACATTATGAAAAGAACGCGAGGGAAGAGGTGCTCAAGCGCCTTATCCCCGAAGCCTACAAGGGTGCTGTCCTGGAGCACAAGATAACGCCCATAGGCATGCCCGAAATAAGCGACGTGAATTTCGAAGGCAGCGCCAAGCTTTCATTCAAGGCGCGGGTCGATACGAGACCTGCGTTCAAATTGAAGAACTATAAAGGCATCAAGGTCGAGAAGAAGGGCGTCAAAGTGTCCGATGACGATGTTGGCAAGATGCTTGAGAACCTGCGCGAAGTGAATGCCAGATATGTCGCCGTCGAAGACAGAGCCGTCCAGATGGGTGACTATGTTGTGAGTGATATGGAATGTTTTGTAGATGGTAAGCCCGCACACAAGAAACGGGAGAACCTGTGGTTATTGCTCGAGAAGGATTCGCTCGTCCCGGGACTTGCGGAGAAGATGGTTGGGATGAATAAAGGCGAGGAGCGCGACATAGAGACGACCGTTCCGGAAAAATATCCGGACAAGGCGATCGCGGGTAAGTTTGCCAAGTATCATATCAAGGCCAAAGAGATAAAGAGACGCGAGCTGCCGGACTTGAACGATGAATTCGCGAAAATTTTCGGCAAAGAGAATATGGCCGGATTGAAGCAGGATATCTCGAAAGAGCTCGAGGCACGCGCGAAGGCGGACACCGAGATAGACGCGGAGAACCAGGTGCTGAATAAGGTAATCGACGATAATACGTTCGCGGTCCCTTCCGGTTTCGTCTCGAGGCAGCTCGAGTTCATGGTCGAGGACGCCAAGAGACATCTTATGGAAAAGGGTTTTAAGCGTGAGGACCTTGACAAGAAGGACGGCGAGCTAAAGGATCGGTTCAAGAACGAAGCGGCGCGGAAGGTAAGATTATTGTTCGTACTCGACGATATAGCGAGAGCTGAGAAGATCGAAACTGCGGACAAAGACCTGGACGACGCGTATAAGGCCATATCCGCGCAGTCCCAAAAGAGCGAAGAGGAAGTGCGCGCTTATTACAAAAAAGAAGATCTCGTCGAAGACCTTAAAGATAAGATCAGGGAAGGGAAAGTCATCCAATTCCTGCTTAAGAGTGCAGAAATTACGGAAAAAAATTAATAAAACCGGGAGGTTTTTATGAGCATACTGGTTCCTATGGTAATAGAGACGACGGGAAGGGGCGAGAGGGCATACGACATTTATTCACGCCTTTTAAAGGACAGGATAGTTTTCATCGGCACCCCGATAGACGACGTTGTGTCAAACCTTATCATAGCTCAGCTTCTCTTCCTGCAGATGGAAGAGCCGGCAAAGGATATTAACATATATATCAATACGCCGGGAGGCTCCGTGACGAGCGGCCTGGCCATTTACGATACCATCCAATTCGTGAAGCCAGATGTAAATACATACTGCGTCGGACAGGCAAGCTCCATGGGTGCGGTACTTCTGGCGGCCGGCACGCCGGGCAAGCGTTACGCGCTTCCGCATGCGCGCATCATGATCCATCAGCCGTGGGGCGGGGTCCAGGGTCAGGCGACGGATATAAGCATCCAGGCAAAAGAGATATTGAAGCTGCGCGCGAAGATCGAAGAGATACTTGCCAAGCATACCAAGCAGTCGCTGGAAAAGATACAGAAGGATACGGACAGGGACTATTTCATGTCGGCCGAAGAATCCAAGACATACGGGATAGTCGATGAGGTCATTACGAACATTGCGAAGAAGAAGTAAAAGGAGTTTTAGATGAAAAAACATTATCTGATGACACCCGGCCCGACGCCGGTACCCGAAGAGATCAGGAACGAAATGGCCAAGCCGATGATCCATCATCGTACGAAAGAGTATCAGGCCATATTCAAAGACGCGACTGAGGGCTTAAAGAAGATATTCAAGACATCCGGTGATATTTTCACGTTCACCTCCAGCGGCACGGGCGCCATGGAAGCGTCGATCGTGAACGTCCTTTCGCCGGGCGACAAGATAATCGTTGTCCGCGGCGGTAAGTTCGGAGAAAGGTTCGGCGACATAGCCAAGGCGTACGGCGTGGAAGTGATCCCCATTGATGTGGAATGGGGCGACGTGCCGAAACCGGAGATCATCAAAGAGACCCTGAATAAGAACCCTGATGTAAAAGGTGTCTACACTACGCTTTGCGAAACGTCTACCGCCACAGTTTACGATATAAAAGCGATAGGCGGGATAGTGAGGCAGACGAATGCGCTCTTTGTCGTCGACGTGATAAGCGGGCTGGGCGCGGACAAATTTGAGAATGATGCGTGGGGAGTCGATATAGCGGTTTGCGGTTCGCAAAAAGGATTGATGATACCTCCCGGCCTTGCATTCTGCTCCGTGAGCCAGAAGGCATGGCGGGCCGTAGAAGAGTCGAAATTGCCGAAATTCTATTTCAATTTTAAGAAATACAAGAAATCTTACCTGGAGACGGATACGCCCTTTACATCCGCGATAACTCTGGTCATCGGATTGAAGAAAGCTGTCGAGACGATCAATGCCAAAGGCGTCGATAATACGATAGCCGAACACGAAAATATGGCCAGGGCGTTCCGTGAAGCATGTAAGGCGCTTGGTTTGAATATATTTTCGAAACATCCTTCTTCCGCGGTCACTGCCGTGAATGCTCCGGCCGGGATCAGCGCCGATGATATAATAAAATTGCTGAAGACGGAATTCGGAGTTACGTTCGCGGGCGGCCAGGATACGCTGAAAGGCAAGATATTCAGGGGCGCTCACATGGGCGGTATAGATACGGAACATACCATCGAGTCTATAAAGGCGCTGGAACAGGCGCTTGCGCGGCTGGGTTATAAATTCAAAGCCGCGAGCGGCATAGATACCGCAAAGAAGATATTGGGAGGATAGTTAACGATGCCATTTAAAGTCCTGATAAGCGATGCGCTTTCAAAAGAGGCCGTTGAAATACTGGAAAAAGAAAAAGAGTTCAAGGTCGATGTCAATACGAAGCTGACGCCCGAAGAGCTTAAAAAAGTGATCAAGGATTATGACGCGTTACTTGTCCGCAGCGCCACGAAGGTAACTAAAGATGTGATCGAAGCGGCCGGTAAGCTCAAGATAATAGGAAGGGCCGGAGTGGGTCTGGACAACGTGGACGTCGATGCGGCCTCGAAGAAGGGGATAATAGTCGTCAACACGCCCGCCGGTAACACTATCTCGACCGCGGAACACACGATATCGATGATGCTTGCCCTGACGAGAAACATTCCTCAGGCAGACCTGTCGGTAAAGAAGGGCGAATGGGAGAGAAAGAAGTTCATGGGTGTGGAGCTATACGGCAAGACCCTCGGCATAGTGGGTTTAGGCAGGATCGGGACCGAGGTCGCCAAACGCGCTCTCAGTTTCGGGATGAAGGTCATGGCGTACGACCCGTTCCTATCCGCGGACAAGGCAAAAGACCTCGGCATAGAACTTGTGGACCTTAAGACCATATATAAGAGCGCCGATTACATAACCGTCCACACGCCGCTTACGGATGAGACGAAACACATGATATCTGAGAAAGAATTCGCGCTAATGAAAAAGAACGTCAGGCTCATTAACTGCGCGAGGGGCGGCATAATAGATGAAGACGCGCTTGTAAAGGCTATCGAGACCGGCAAGGTCGCGGGAGCCGCGTTCGACGTATTCGAAGAAGAGCCGCCTAAGAATTCGAAGCTCATTAAACTCGACAAGGTCGTGCTGACGCCTCACCTTGGCGCCTCTACGGAAGAAGCGCAGATGAACGTAGCTATCGACGTGGCCAATACTGTTCGCGACGCGCTATTAGGCTGCGGGGTAAAGAATNNGCGGTCAACGTCCCGTGCGTCGATCCGGAGATGTATAAAGTTCTGGAGCCATACCTTAAGCTTGCCGAGAATATAGGATGCATGCAAACGCAATTGGTCGACGGCCACATAAAGAAGGTAAAGATCAGGTACGTCGGGGATATTTTGAAGTACGACCTCTCGCCGTTTACCGCAACGATAATGAAAGGGATGCTGACGCCGATACTTAAGGAGACCGTTAATTTCGTGAATTCTTTGGTCATCGCGAAGGA